>NZ_JAGYGF010000026.1:0-73834 GCF_019947305.1 Pseudomonas sp. BF-RE-21
GAGTTGGGGAGGTTGGCAGGTGAGTTTGCGAGTATTCAGACGCTGGAGCAGCTCGATGTGCCGCTCGTTGCGCTTAAGGATTATCTGAAAGATATTCAATAAAGGAGGCCAACCGAAAAAGACTAGAGCATCCATTAGCCTTACCGACACTGGGCTGCCACCCTTGCCAACAATAAATGCGCCACCCTTTCCGTCGAAGGTCAAAGTTGGCAATAGGTAGAATTGATTGGAAAGAGTCTGGGTATCCCCCCTTTTTGGTCGACTTCTGCGTGTCGAAAAAATGAAACTGAACCAAAGCGAAAACGAAGAGCGGCCAATCCTCATCGCAAATTTCAAACGGTCGGATTGCATCGGCTAATGGATAGGGATACAAATGCTTCCCACAAGGCAAATCGCTATCACATGGAGGGTGTGTTATGGGGAGTTCTGGATCTGGGCGCTTTTCGGATTATCCTGGCACGAAGGCCAAGAAAGTCGAAGGTGATGGCACAGGAATATCGGGCGGCACAAGCGGCGTAGATAAGTGTAGCCAAGCTTTTCACGTGCTATTGGAAGATGTTGGGAACAGCCAGTTCTACTCACAACTTGGGACAGTTCCACCCGCAAGCACTCAATTAGGGATCAGCTTCGACGGGCGACGCGTTTTTGCCGTCGACACTAACGGTGTGAAGGTCGGAGCGCTTCCTACTACATACAATTATCTTGTTGCGTGCATGGAGGACGGTGTTACGTACGTTGGCTTAGTGAGTTCGTCCGCCACATCGCCAGTCCCGACTGTCGAAGCTGATTTTGTGCCGCAATAATGATAACTATCACAGATAGAGTATTGGTGGTCGGGGAGCTCGTCGTCGATTACACGCTGGGTCGGCAAGGCGCAATGTGTAAGCTCCGTTTGGGAGGCGTGGCGCATGCAGCGAGAGGGCTGTGGGCAGCAGGAGTCGAGTACGCTGTTGCCGTTTTCTGCCCGCAGTATCTAGTGGACGAAGCGACACAGTATCTAGCGGAGTTGGGGTGTCACGAGTTCATCTGGCTCGGAGACGTGGTGGGTGCCCCTAATGTCATCGTTATCGGTGACGTCACAGAGGTTGCGCACCAAGGCTACGAAGATCTTATGCGAGAGACGAAGAGCCTGAATCTTCGCGATCCACTACCGTCCTTAGACGCTTACCAAAAGGTTATCGTCTTCCCTGGCAAGTTCAACATAAATGCACTTGCTCAGTCATTCTCCAAAGATGCATGGTTCTCGTTCGATGTTGCCTATGATGTTGAGGATCTCTCATCGCTCGAAGCGTTTCGAGGTCGACTGCAAGCAGTCATTATCTCGACTTCATCATCTCTGTTTATGAAGCTAGGACATGAAGATGTAAACGGGCTACTTGCCGCAGTGCGAACACTTTCACCAGAAGTGCTCTTGCTCAAAGAGAATCGTGGTGGGAGCCGGCTTTTCGAACTGTCCAGAGATGAAGTACTGGAGATCCCGGCTACATTGGGGCGCACAGTTAACTCAGTAGGCGTTGGGGATGTTTACTCCAGTGTGATGGTGGCTCATTCACAGATGGGGTGGGTCGAGGCGGCTTGGCGTGGTTGTCAGGCTGCCACAATCTACTCACAGTCTACATTTCCAGACGATATCAAGAGGGATCTGCAGCGTGAGCTTCGACTTTCTTTAGATACCCTGCAAGCACTTGGCGGTACATCTCTTTCATGGCACGACCGGCAGAAATTCTCTATCTATCTTGCAGGTCCGGATTTTTCGTATGTCGAAAAGCGAGAGCTTGATGAGGCGGTGGATAGCCTTACGTATCACAACTTCAGAGTGCGACGACCCATTCTGGAGAATGGCGAACTAGAACGACCGGCCACAGAAAGCGCCTTGCGTCGAACCTATCATCTGGATTGTCAGCTAATTAGAGACTGCGACATTGTGTTCGCGATCCCCCTCGGTCGTGATCCCGGAACACTCGTAGAAATTGGGATGGCTATTGAGATGGGCAAAAAGGTCGTTACTTATGACCCTCGCCGCGAGAACGAGAACACGATGGTTATGGTCGGTAGCTCTGTATTCTCCTGCGATCTCGACACGTGCCTCAATGGCACCTTCAACGTTATTGCGGAATTAGGGCGCGAAAATTCATGAAACAAGCACTGTTATTGGCATCGGGGGGCTTGGACTCTACCACCGTCGGATACCAGCTCGTCGCCCAAAACGTCGAAGTGATACCAATTTTTTTCGACTACGGGCAACATTGCGTCGACGTAGAGTGGGGGCGGGTAAATGAGGTCCTTCCTTCGGAGATGCGGCCGCCTGAGCGCTTCGATATATCGGATATCTTCCGGGGGTCGCAATCCCGATTGATCCGAGAGGCCGACCTCTGGACGGAGGAGGTGAGGGACGATGACCTATACATCCCTTACCGGACAATGCTCTTCTTCGCTGCTGCTGCAGCGCGCGCCCAGACCATGGGTATTCTTGATGTTTTTACTGGATTCATTAACAGCAACCACGCAAAAGAAATCGATTGCACTGCGGCATTTATGAACAGCCTCGACGGACTCACCTCGACAATCGGCCCTGTTCGCTTCCATTCACCGTTCAGATACTCCTCTAAAAGCTATGTAGCTAAGACTGCAGCTAAATTAGGTGTGCCAATTGGACGGACGTACTCCTGTCAGGCGTCGGCCCATTTTCCATGCGGCGCTTGCCCAAACTGTGTTGAGCGCTTGAACGCGCTGATAGAGGCTAACTTGGTATGAGTAATCCACTCGTTGAGGTGCTGCTAGTCGCACGTCTTATTGCCAACCGGGCTAAGGACGAAGGCGCCCTCTTCGACGAAAAATATCCCCGTGCCACTTGCGAGCATCTAGGAGCAGTACTTGCAGATTCGATACTCCAGGCGGGCCTCAACTACTCGACGGTCGTGCGACCTCGTGTCCTTGCAATCCTGCAGGCGCATCCGAATCGAGACACGATCTCTTCATTGGTCTCCCTGATTCAAGCTTGTGAAGTCGGGGCTTTTTTGAATTGGCGTCATTTCGAAAAAATAAGCAGGTTTGAGGCGCTCGTGTTTTTCTTGCAGGCTAGAGACATCGAAGATGTGCAAGATCTGCGTTTAGCTTTGGCTTCTGCTGAATTTTGCAAAGCAATTCAAACAGTTAGTGGAATCGGACCTAAAACTGTTGACTACATGGCATGTTTGATTGGCATCGACTCAATCGCAGTTGACCGCCACGTTCGAGCCTTCGCACGAGCAGTTGGTGTTAAAAATGACGATTACCATTTTCTTCGTAAGTCGTTTTGCTGCGCTGCCGATCTTCTATCACTTCCGCGTCGAGAATTCGACGCTTGGCTTTGGCGCCGCGCGGCGGTACCGCCCCAAATACAGTTGACCTTGGCTGTCTGAATGCACTCTTCCTGACCGGGCTCACCTCCTTCAAACTCAGAGTTCGCTTTCACCGTACGATAGGGAATCGGGTAATCGTCTAGCCCTGATTAACCCCCTACTTGGCCACCAGCATTTGCCTGCCCATTCCATTCCTTCAAGTATTGACCTACACCTGCAGGCCTAGACGCATCCTTCTACGGTTGCAGGAACTGGGTCTGCACGATACCCTCCCACCGTCGCTGCCAATTCAGCGACCGGGTGTGGAAACCCGTGTAATTCAAGGCGCAACAGCGCCCCCATCACGTCTGCCGGCGCTTTTTTTGTGTCTGCGGCGTGAGTTATGGCGGCTGTGCGTGGGACGTCTTCGGGCGTGCCGGTTTCCTTGATTCCCGGTTTTCCACCCTGCGCACAGCTGTCACCCATTCGTGTGGAAACGAACGTGGCAGCTCCTCATATCAAGGAGTTGGATAATGCGCAGTATCAATCCGTACAAATTTTGGCTTTCCCCTCTACGCAATTCCCAATCGCGTAACGCTTCACCCCTCCCCCATCGCCTCTCCGCTACTGGAGGTGCCCAATGACCAACCAACCCGAACTAAAAACCATCGGCCTAACCCCCGCTATCTACTGCGGCGATCAACCACTCTTCCACGTCACTCGCGACGTCCCCCTCGGCGATGCGTTATCTATGGCTTCCGATTTCCTGTTCCTCGCCAAAACGCTCGCCGAAGATGCTGCCTACGCCACAGACACCGACCGCCACGCCTGGGCTGCGCATTATTTGACGTCGATGAGTAAGGCGTTGGTGGATGATGCGGTGAAGGTGTTGACGCGGGATCGGGATTCTTTGTCGGGGTCCAAGCGGGCGGGGGCGAAGGCTTAAGGGTTGTAGCCGTCAGTCGATAAGGTAGGAAGTCTGTGGGGGCGGGTTGCTTGTGATGGTGGCAGTCGTTCGGTGGTGATGTTGGCTGGTTTGATGCTATCGCCAGCAAGCTGGCTCCTACAGGGGGTTGGGGTTGTTTGTAGGGTGATGTTGGCCCTGAATTTTTTTAACCAAGGAGTGGAGTGAGTAATGTTGTTTGATTCGCTGGTTATTTACGGTGCTTGGATTGGGGTGTGGGTTTGGATCGTGCGCTGTCGTGGCACGCTGAATCTGTGGCTGGCTAATCTGGCGGGGTTTGTGTGTGGCTGTATTGTCGGGATGGTGGTGGAGCAATTGACTCGTGCCGCCAGCGGGATTCTGTCGCCGGATGCGCCGTTTATGTTGTATTCGATCATGGCTGGGTTTGGCACGTTGGTTGGGACTTGGATGTGGCTTATTGCGAGGCTTGAGCAGCCGGAGGATCTGTTTCTGCGCCATTTGTTTGCCGGGGCGGTGAGTGTTTTTGTTGGCGCGGTTGTGCTTGGGCAGGCTTGGTCGTATTTGGTTTCTGGGTGAGTGCTTTTGCGGTTGGTGGTGGCTGGTTTGGCGCTATCGCCGGCAAGCCGGCTCCTACAGGGGTTGTGGGTTAGCCCCGGGTTATCGGGGCTTTTTAGCATTCAGGTTAGAGGAGGTGTTGGGAGATCAGTTTGGAGATTTCTACCATCGATGTTCTGCCGGTGAATTCGAATTTCACTTTTCCCAGCGACGAGAAGTAGATCTCCAGTTCCGAATCCAGGTCGAACGTGCCGGAGGTTTCTACCGAGTAGGCGACGATGTTTTTGTAGGGCAGTGAGGTGAAGTCTTTTTTGCTGCCGGTGATGCCCTGTACGTTGACGGCGATGATGCGTTTGTTGGTGAAGACGACGCCGTCGCGCATGGATTTGTACGAGTCGATGACGTGCTCGCCTTCCAGCAGCAGTGCACTGACCCGTTCTGCGTATTCTTCGTTTTGCTTGAGTTTGAAGAAGCCTTTGTTGTTGAAGTCGATCATCTGCCCATCCTCCGTTCGAAGAAAAATCCTGCGGATTACTTCACCACTTTCACGACTCGAATGTTGACGGGGAATCCATCCTGTCCGGGCAGTTTCTTCCATCCCACATACTGAAAAATCGCTTCTTCATCAATGTACTCGCCCCACTCCGCGACTTTGCCGCCCAACACTGCGACGTTCCGGTTAATGGCGCAGGTGCCATCGTCAGGACCGACGGTGTAGATCACATAAGGTTTGACGTATTTCGCGGCGCGGAAATGTTCGCCGCAACCAGAATCGACTCTGATCATCAAGGTCTTCAGATTTGCTTCACCATCCAGCTCGGCGTGCTGGTCGAGTTCCCCGATTTCGCCGACGTCGGTGAAGCCCAGAGAGCGAGCGCGCTTGTATGCCGGGGAGGCCAGGTGTTTGATCTGGGCTTGCGCGAGATACTCGTCCACGTCTTTGCTGAGTTCAATTTCGCCCTTGTGCGCGATCTCTTCCGCTATGGGAACGCCGCTCTCACAACGAGCGTATTCGGGGGAGCCAAGGCTTGACGGGGATAGGTAGTAGCGATGGAACTCAAGGGTACTCAGATGCATCTTGATAGCGGGATTAGCTTCTTTGGGCGTCTGGCGCCCGGCCTGCACCTCGGCCACCACCTGCAGAAATTTCTGGCAATCGGAGAGGTAGCCGTCCCAGGCGTATGTCGGGGTTTCACTCGACAGGCCGGCGAGCGCCGGGGTCATCACGACGGCGAAAGTGATTGCGCAGAACAGGCGCGAGACTCGAGTGACAGTGGCCATGTGTAGTCCGTTACAAAGTTGATGAAAGTGGCGCAACGCTACTGTTTTGCCGCCTTGCCGTCCACTGGCAGCAAAGGGGACAGACTCTATTTACTGCTAGCCCCTGTTTATTGAATTGAATCCCGAGTGCCAGGTGCATCTGACGCCTTCGGCTGCCTCTCGTCTAGA
The DNA here is from genome assembly GCF_019947305.1 of Pseudomonas sp. BF-RE-21. NCBI lineage: Bacteria > Pseudomonadati > Pseudomonadota > Gammaproteobacteria > Pseudomonadales > Pseudomonadaceae > Pseudomonas > Pseudomonas sp. BF-RE-21. The sequence continues at coordinate 6,250 of NZ_JAGYGF010000026.1, forward strand.
CTTAATGGGTGGTCGTAGACAGAACCGAGCACGTCGCTTTGGTGCGGATTAATAAAGGGCCGCGTGGCAATCTGACTTTTATGCCCTTATTGAGGTGCGGCGAAGACCGTGCCGGGCACAACAAGATGCCCATTCAGGGTGCCCTGGCCACCGGCCTGAAATTGCCACGATACCGTGACGTGGTGTGAGTGCCGCAGCCGACACTTTCGGACGACCGACAACCTTCTGGTTTGTCCGTGACCGTGAGGATTGCTGAATGCCTGATGAGAGTTTGCACCTGCCTTTGGTCAACAGCCTGCTGGAGCGCCACAAAGGCTCCCCCGGCGCTCTGTTGCCCATTCTTCATGATATTCAGGAACGCATCGGTTACATCCCCGATGTGGCCGTCCCCGAGATTGCTCATGCCCTCAACCTGAGTCAGGCCGAGGTTCGCGGGGTGATCAGTTTTTACCATGACTTCCGTACCTCGCCGCCGGCCCGCCATATTCTGCGTCTGTGCCGCGCCGAGTCCTGCAAGAGCCGTGGCGCCGAGGAGCTGGCCGCGCAGTTGCGCGACCGCCTGCAACTGGACGATCACGGCAGCAGCGCCGACGGCAACATCAGTTTGCGCCCCGTTTATTGCCTCGGCGCCTGCGCCTGTTCGCCGGCCCTGGAGCTGGATGGCCGGGTGCATGCGCGGCTCAGTGCTGAGCGTCTCGATGCCTTGCTCGACGCTTGCCGGGAGGACGCGTGATGCCGACTCTTTATTTGCCCTGTGATTCCCTTGCCCGTGCTGTGGGTGCCGATGAGGTCTCCACAGCGCTGATCACTCAGGCCAAGGAACGCAATCTGCCGCTGGAGTTGCAACGCACCAGTTCGCGCGGTTTGTATTGGCTGGAGCCGCTGCTGGAAGTGGACAGCCCGCAAGGCCGGATCGGCTTCGGTCCGCTGACCGCAGACGATGTGCCGTCCGTGCTCGATGCCTTGAAAGGCGATCCATCCGCTCACCCACTGGCCCTGGGCCTGGTGGAAGAGCTGCCTTATCTCAAATCTCAACAACGCCTGCTGTTCGCCCGCGCCGGTATTACCCGGCCACTGTCGCTTGACGATTACCGGGCCCACGGTGGTTTTGAGGGCTTAACAAGGGCCGTCGCCATTGGCGGCGAAGAGACCGCAACCGCAGTGTTCGATTCAGGCCTGCGTGGCCGTGGCGGCGCGGCCTTCCCCGCCGGGATCAAATGGCGCACGGTGCGCGCCACTCAGGCGGCGCAGAAGTACATTGTGTGCAACGCCGACGAAGGTGACTCCGGCACCTTCGCCGACCGCATGCTGATGGAAGGCGACCCCTTCCTGCTGATCGAAGGCATGGCCATTGCCGGCATTACCGTCGGCGCCACCTTCGGCTACATCTATGTCCGTTCGGAATATCCGGATGCCGTGGCCACTCTGCGTGCAGCGTTGAACATTGCTCGTGAAGCGGGTTACCTCGGCGCCAATGTCGGCGGCAGCGGTCTGGCCTTCGATATGGAAGTGCGCGTCGGTGCCGGCGCTTACATCTGCGGTGAAGAAACCGCGCTGCTGGACTCGCTTGAAGGCAAGCGCGGGATCGTCCGCGCCAAGCCGCCGATCCCTGCGTTGCAGGGCCTGTTCGGCCAACCGACGCTGGTGCACAACGTGCTGACCCTGGCCTCGGTGCCGCTGATTCTGGCGAAAGGTGCGCAGTTTTATCGCGACTACGGGGTTGGCCGTTCAATGGGCACGATGCCTTTCCAACTGGCGGGCAATATTCGTCACGGCGGCCTGGTGGAACGGGCGTTTGGCCTGACCCTGCGGGAACTGGTGGAAGACTACGGCGGCGGAACCGCCAGTGGTCGACCGCTGAAAGCCGCGCAGGTGGGCGGCCCGCTCGGCACCTGGGTACCGCCGTCGCAATTCGATACACCGCTGGATTACGAGGCCTTCGCCGGCATCGGCGCGATGGTCGGTCACGGCGGTGTGGTCGTGGCTGACGACACCTTGGACATGGCGCAAATGGCCCGTTTCGCCATGCAGTTCTGCGCCGAGGAATCCTGTGGCAAATGCACGCCTTGCCGCATCGGCTCGACCCGGGGCGTTGAGGTTATCGACCGGATGCTGGCCGCGCCGGACCAGAGCGAACGCGATGCGCAGGTGATCATCCTCAAGGACCTGTGCGACACGATGCAATACGGTTCGCTGTGCGCCTTGGGCGGCATGGCCCCCTTCCCGGTCACCAGCGCCCTCAAGTATTTCCCCGCTGACTTCGGTCTGCAGCCTTCGGAGGCCGAGCAATGATTACTCTCTTCGACCCGAAAACCGATATCGACCTTGGCACTCCCGCTCGCGAAAGCCAGGTGCAAGTCACCCTGAACATCGACGGTCGCAGCATCAGCGTGCCTGAAGGCACTTCCGTGATGCGCGCCGCTGCGCTGATGGGCACCACCATTCCGAAACTGTGTGCCACCGACAGCCTGGAAGCCTTCGGCTCCTGCCGCATGTGCCTGGTGGAGATCGACGGTATGCGCGGTTATCCCGCGTCCTGCACTACGCCAGTCACGGAAGGCATGACCGTGCACACGCAGACACCAAAGCTCGCAACGCTGCGCCGCAATGTCATGGAGTTGTACATCTCCGATCACCCGCTGGATTGCCTGACCTGCTCGGCCAACGGCAACTGCGAGCTGCAAACCGTCGCCGGTCAGGTCGGCCTGCGGGAAGTGCGCTACGGCTATGAAGGCGAAAACCATCTGGAGGACGTGAAAGACACCTCCAACCCTTATTTCGACTACGACCCCAGCAAGTGCATCGTCTGCAACCGCTGCGTGCGCGCCTGTGAAGAAACCCAGGGCACCTTTGCCCTGACCATTACCGGTCGCGGTTTCGAATCCCGCGTGGCCGCTGCTGGCGGTGATAACTTCCTCGATTCGGAATGCGTGTCCTGCGGCGCCTGTGTGCAGGCCTGTCCTACCGCGACGCTGATGGAAAAAAGCGTGGTCGAACTCGGCCAGCCGGAACGCAGCGTGATCACCACCTGCGCTTATTGCGGCGTAGGCTGCTCGTTCCGCGCCGAGATGAAAGGCGACCAACTGGTGCGCATGGTTCCGGACAAGAACGGTCAGGCCAACCACGGCCACTCTTGCGTCAAAGGGCGCTTTGCCTGGGGCTACGCGACCCACCCGGATCGCATCACCAAACCGATGATTCGCAAGAACATCAGCGACCCATGGCAGGAAGTCAGCTGGGATGAAGCGGTGACCTACGCCGCCAGCGAATTCCGTCGCTTGCAGCAAAAATATGGCCGCGATTCCATTGGTGGCATCACCTCCAGCCGTTGCACCAACGAAGAAACCTATCTCGTACAAAAACTGGTGCGCGCCGCGTTCGGCAACAACAACGTCGACACTTGTGCGCGGGTTTGCCACTCGCCGACCGGTTATGGCTTGAAACAAACCTTGGGCGAGTCCGCCGGCACCCAGAGTTTCGACTCGGTAATGCAGGCCGACGTGATCCTGGTGATGGGCGCCAACCCGAGCGACGCTCACCCGGTGTTCGCTTCGCAACTCAAACGCCGTCTGCGTGAAGGTGCACGGCTGATCGTTATCGATCCGCGTCGCATCGATCTGGTGGACTCGGTGCACGCCCGCGCCGAATATCACTTGGCCCTGCGTCCCGGCACCAACGTCGCCATGCTTAACGCGTTGGCCCACACGATCATCACCGAAGGCTTGCAAGACCAACCCTTTATCGACGCTCGTTGCGAGGGCAATGACTTCGCCCGCTGGAGCGAATTCGTCAGCCGTGCGGAAAACTCGCCGGAAGCCCTTGCCCCTGTCTGCGGGGTCGACGCTGCCGACATCCGCGCCGCCGCTCGCCTGTATGCCACTGGCGGCAATGCCGCGATCTATTACGGCCTGGGCGTCACCGAGCACAGTCAGGGCAGCACCGCCGTCATGGGCATCGCCAACCTGGCCATGGCCACCGGCAACATCGGCCGCGAAGGCGTGGGTGTGAACCCGCTGCGTGGGCAGAACAACGTTCAAGGTTCCTGCGACATGGGTTCCTTCCCCCACGAGTTGCCCGGCTACCGGCACATCTCCAACGAGACAGTACGGACACAGTTCGAACAGGCGTGGAACGTCACCCTGCAACCCGATCCGGGCCTGCGGATTCCGAACATGTTCGAGTCTGCGCTGGCCGGCAGTTTCAAGGGCCTGTATTGCCAGGGCGAAGACATCGCTCAAAGCGATCCGAATACCCAGCACGTCACCGCAGCCCTGTCGGCCATGGAATGCGTGGTGGTGCAGGACATCTTCCTCAACGAAACCGCCAAGTTCGCCCATGTGTTCTTGCCGGGCGCTTCGTTCCTGGAAAAAGACGGCACCTTCACCAACGCCGAGCGCCGTATCTCGCGGGTGCGCAAGGTCATGGACCCGTTGGGCGGCAAGGCCGACTGGGAAGGCACCGTGGCGCTGGCCAACGCCTTGGGCTACCCGATGAACTACAAACACCCATCGGAAATCATGGATGAAATCGCCAGCCTGACGCCGACGTTCACCAACGTCAGCTACGCCGAACTGGACCGCCACGGCAGCCTGCAATGGCCGTGCAACGCCGCCGCACCGGACGGCACGCCGACCATGCACATCGATCAATTCGTGCGTGGCAAAGGGCGGTTCATGCTCACCGGTTATGTGCCTACCGAGGAGAAGGTCAACAACCGCTATCCGCTGCTGCTGACCACCGGGCGCATCCTCAGCCAGTACAACGTCGGCGCTCAAACCCGGCGTACCGAGAACGTCGCCTGGCACGACGAAGACCGTCTGGAAATCCACCCGACCGATGCTGAAAGCCGTGGTATCAACGAAGGCGACTGGGTGGGCATTGGCAGCCGCGCCGGGCAAACCGTGCTGCGTGCGCGAGTCACCGAACGGGTTGCGCCGGGCGTGGTGTACACCACGTTCCACTTCCCTGAATCGGGGGCCAACGTGATCACCACCGATAACTCCGACTGGGCCACCAACTGTCCGGAGTACAAGGTCACCGCCGTGGAAGTCAGCCGCGTCTACCACCCGTCCGAGTGGCAAAAACGCTTCCAGGAATTCACTGACGAACAGCACCGTTTGCTCAAGGAACGCCGTCAAGGCGCTAAAGCGGAGGTGCGCCGATGAGCACTGCCAACCTGATCAAGATGGTCAACCAGATCGCCCAGTACTTCGCCACCGAACCGGACCGGAAACAGGCCGTGCTCGGTGTGCGTAATCATCTGCAGATGTACTGGACGCCGGGCATGCGCAAGGAGTTGCTGGCCTGGCAGACAGAACATCAGGGAGCGGATTTGCATCCGTTGGCGCAAGAGGCGGTCAGCGGGGCGGGTTGGGAGGCCTGAAAACCTGTGGGAGCGAGCCTGCTCGCGATGGTCGTCAACGATAACGCGCATATCCTGGATAAGCGCGGCGTCCATGAGTCCATCGCGAGCAGGCTCGCTCCTACAGGGGTTGTGTGTAGTGTTCCGCCTTATTTATCGCCATCGGTCACCCGCACCGCGATCTCGATCGCCCGCACGCTGATCGCCGCAAAGATCGCCGTGAGCAGTACGCCGTTGAACCCGAGCAATATTGCCAATATCCGCGAAACCGGCAACTTCGGCACGAGCTCGCCATAGCCGATGGTCAAGCCGGTCACGAAGCCGAAATAGATGCCGTCGAAAGGATCCCAACCTTCCAGGTAGCTGATGATCAGGCCGCACGTGACGATGACGATCAGCATGGTGGAAAGGATAGGCCAGACAACTCGAAGGTAATAGCCGACAGCTTTGTAGAACTCTCGACGGATGTTCGACGTATTTGCAGGCTTCATGTCGTGGGTTTCCTGAGGGCGGCAGGCGGATTGACACTCATCAGCTTGGCACAAGTATTGGAAATCGATGCCGCGTCCCAGGATGTAATAACTACTCGATCTGAATCGGCCCCTTGGTCCCGGCATCGCTGTCGGTCCAGTAATCCTCATTCTGCAACCGCCGATCGCCCTGAATCGTGAAGGTGAGTTTGCCCTGGCGAAACTGCAGCGTGCCATCGGTGCGCTTGGCGTTTACCCGCTTGCCGTTGACCCAGACCTGCTCCTTGGCATCGATACGAATCGTCGCAACGGTCGCGCCGGCATCGCTCTTGGCGACCCATTGCCCGGCGTAAGGCGTCTGGGTATTTGTGCTGTCCGCCGCGGGGTTGGTGAAACCGGCCTTGGCGTTTTCCGCTTTGCTCTTGTGGATATCGCAGCCCTGAGTCTCGCTGACCTGGGTGCAACCGGATTGCTCAAGTTGTTTGCGGTACTTGTCGTTGATGGCATAGGCCGGGAGTTGCACCAACATCATGGTGGCCAATGCCGGCAGGATGATCCGTTTCATAGGTCCTCTCTTCTGAACAGCGCCTTCCCCAGCGCCCGCGAACTGCATGGATCTTTCACTGTAGTCCGAATCCTGTCCCCGGATGCACCGGTAAAACCACCAACGCCGCCAACCCGCCCTTCGACCGATTGCGCAGCTTCAGCTCGCCGCCGTGCTCCAACACAATCGCCCGTGCAGCCGATAACCCCAACCCTACCCCGCCCGTGCTTTTATTCCGCGAGCCTTCCAGGCGAAAGAACGGCACAAACACCTGTTCAAGACTGGCCTGCGGAATTCCCGGGCCACGATCCAGCACGTTGATCCGCACTTCCCCCGCATCAGGCATCAGCTCAATCGCGGGCTCGCTACCGTACTTGATCGCGTTATCCAGCAGATTGGTCATCACCCGCTTAAGCCCCAACGGCCGCCCGAAATACACCAGCCGTTGCGGCCCGCTGAAGGCAATCTCGACACCCTGATCCCGGTAGTCATCCCGCAAGGTTTGCAGCAGTTCCGCCAGATCAAACTGGGTCGCCGGTTCAAGCCGCGCGTCATCCCGAAAGAACTCCAGCGCCGAATTGATCATCGCCTGCATTTCATCCACGTCACGAAACAACCGCTGCTGCTGCTCGGCATCCTCGATGAATTCGCCGCGCAAACGCATGCGCGTCAACGGTGCGCGCAGGTCGTGGGAGATGGCCGCGAGCATTTGCGTGCGGTCGCGGATGAAGTGTTGCAGCTGGGCCTGCATGGCGTTGAAGGCGAGGATCGCCTGGCGGATTTCCTGGGGGCCGAGGGGTTCGATGGGTGGGGCGCGGAAATCGATGCCGAAGCGTCGGGCGCCTTCGGCGAAGCGCTGCAAGGGCGTGGCGAGGCGGCGGGTGGCGATCAGGGCGACCAGCGCGGTGGAGATCAGCACCAGCAGGATGACGATCAGGTAACGCGGCGTTTCGTCGAGGCCCCAGCTGCGTGAGGGCGCGGAGAACATCAGCCAGGACGAGTCGGGCAGCTCGATCAGCAACGCGTAATGCGCGTCCGCCGAGGGTTCCGTCCAGTCAGCCGGCTCGTAGGTCTGGATTCGACCTGCGAATTTAAGCAACGGCTGCAAGAGGGTCGAGCCGATTTCGGAATCCAGATCCTCCACCGGCGGCAGGTTGAGCTCACGTCGATCAAGGTGCCAACTGACGGTAAAGCCTTCATCACTGACAGCTTGTGCCAACTGGCTGCGCAGAGGCACCGGGGCAGCCTTGATGACGCGGGTGATGGCGGCCATTTTTTCCAGCAGCCCGGTTTCAGTCAGCGGCGGCCGCGCCCAGACGCCGGCGAGCTGGATGAACAGCCCATTGAGCGCCAGGGAAATGAGCATGGCGAGGATGATGGTCAGGGCGATCCAGCGCGCCACCGTGTCCCGGCGAATCCGCTTCAGCCAGCTCATCGCCGCGTCACACTTGGAGTGAACAGGTAACCGCCATTGCGCACGGTGCGAATCATCGCCGGGCGCTTGGTGTCGGATTCGAGTTTGCGTCGCAGGCGGCTGACTTGCACGTCGATGCTGCGATCGAACGCGTCGTGACAATGCCCGCGCGCCAGGTCCAGCAATTGCTCGCGGGTGAGGATGCGTTGCGGGTGTTCGACGAAGACCAGCAGCAAATCAAACTCACCGGCCGACAGCGGAATCATCACGTTGTCCGGCGAGCGCAGTTCCCGGCGGGTGACGTCGAGGTGCCAATCGGCAAAGTCGATCAGCGGCCGTGGACGTTCCTGCGCCAGCGGTCGACGGTCCTCCACACGGCGCAGCACGGCACGCACTCGGGCCAACAGTTCGCGGGCGTCGAAGGGTTTGGTCAGGTAATCGTCGGCGCCGAGTTCGAGGCCGACCACCCGATCACTGAGTTCGCCCATGGCGGTGAGCATGATCACCGGTATCGCGTGGCGGATGCGCAGTTGCTGGCACAGGATCAGCCCGCTGTCGCCGGGCAACATCACGTCGAGAATGATCAGGTCTGGCGCCTGGCGTTCGATGGCCGCCCACAGCGACGCGCCGTCGGTGGCGACCTCGACGCTGTAGCCGTGCTGGACGAAGAATTTTTTCAGCAGGTCGAGGACTTCAAGGTCGTCGTCGACAATTAAAAGGCTGTTCACCGAAGGTCACTTACGGGGCGAATGGAACCGTCATCTAAAACCATTCACGGCAGCGCGTCATATATTTCAATCCTGCAATAAAACGACAGCGGCGCAATAAACCGGACATCTTTGCGCAAGGCTCGGGGCCCAGCATCGCCGCCAATTCCTCCCGAGACTCGCGTCCATGTTGCCTTTCAAATGTGCTCCCTGGCTGGCCCGCAACACCTCGATTGCCGTGCTGGCCGCCGGGTTGGCGGGCTGCAGCAGCCAGCCGTCGTCCAGCGCCGAAGTGAGCTGCGCCGACTTCGCCTATTCGGTGTACGACCCGGCGGAACCGCTCAATCGCGGGGTCTTCGCGTTTAACCGGGTGGTGGATGACTACGCCCTGGCGCCGGTGGCTCGCGGCTATCGCCACACGCCGGACTTTTTCCAGACGGGTGTGCATAACTTCGTGGCGAACTTCGGCGAGCCCAAGGTGTTTATCAATGACCTGCTGCAAGGCAACCCGATGCGTTCGGTCAATACGCTGGGGCGGTTTGCGCTGAATACCACGGTGGGCGTGGTGGGGTTGATCGACGTCTCCGGCATGGCCGGCATTCCACGTCATAAAGCCGACTTCGGCCAGACCTTCGGCGTGTGGGGCATCGGCGACGGGCCAATCGTCGAACTGCCGTTGCTCGGCACGTCCAACAGCCGCGATGCGGCCGGGCGTGTGCTGAGTTTCGTGGTCGATCCGTTCGGCGACAACAGCGATACCGTGGACACGCTCTCAACGATCAACACCGTCGGCGACATCGTCGATGGCCGAGCCGAAGTCTTGCCGCTGACCGACAGCCTGCAAAAACTGCCGGACTATTACAGCGCGTTGCGCAACGTGGTGGCCGAGCATCGCGCCGCTTTCGTGGTCGAGGGCAAACAAGGCTCGCCGAAGAACACTCAACCACAATGCACAGGAGCACCGGCCGATGGTTTCTGAAGGCCTGATTCTTCAACACCGCGTGACCCGCGACGATGAGGCGAATCTGCATTGCCGGGAAATCACCCTGCGCCTGTCCGCAGACTGTCGCCAACTGGTGCTCACCCGCTACACCGAACACTACGGCCCGGCGCTGGTGCGCTGGATCGAGCGCAGTCACACGGTGTCGGTGAGCGAGCTATTTCGCTGGCTGGTCGCCAACGGTGAGGCGGATGTCAGCGAGCAGCGATCACTTCCTCCAACACCCGCGCTACGCACTGCACCGCCGCGTCCTCATCGCGGCGTTTATGCCAGGCCAGATGCACCGCAAATCCCTCAACCTCAATCGGCGGTTGCACGGTGTGCAGCGTCTTGGCCATCGGCATCGACAGGCACTGGCTGGGCAACATCGCAATCAGGTCCGAGCCCAGCAGCAGATCCGGAACCATGACAAAGCTCGGCACGACGATCCCGACCCGTCGCGCCAGCCCCCTCCCTTTCAACAACTCGTCGAGCGGGCCCCAGGTTGCGCCTCGGCCAGACACCAGCACGTGTGGATAACTCAGCCAGCGCTCGAGATCGAAGTCTGCAATTGCAGGATGCCCGGCGCGCATCGCCACCACGAAATGCTCGTGCAACAGCAGGCGTCGGGTGTAGTCCGGTCCGAGGGGCGGGAAGACCGACATGGCCAGATCGCTTTGGCCGCGACTCAAACTTTCCTGAGCCGCTTCGCCGCCCTGCCAGGGTTGAATCACCAGGTCGATGCCCGGTGCCAACTCGGCCAGTCGCTGGTGCAACTGTTGCGCGACGATGATCGCCGGGAAGTCGGCCATGACGATGCGCACGGTTTGGCACAGGGTGCTCAGGTCGGCACTGGCAGCGCCGACCAGCGTGCTGACCGAGCCCAGAATCTGCTTCAACGGACCGCGCAAGGCCTGCGCCTTGGGGGTCAGTTGCATGCCGCCCGGCACGCGTTCGAGCAGGCGATCCTGGAACAGATGCCGACAACGCTCCAGCGCATTGGAGGCCGCCGGTTGCGACAGGCCGACACGCTCGGCCGCGCGGGAGACGTGGGCTTCGTCGAGCAACGCATCGAGCACGGTCAACAGATTGAGGTCCACCGAACGTAGATTCATTGAATCAATACCTAATTAGATAAACCATCCATTGGAGCAATTTATAGCACGCTGGCACGCTGTGGCTCCCTTCACTTGAACCGGGTAATCCCATGAACGACACCACGCTGATTATGAGTTTTCACCCGGATCTGGGACGTTCACACGCCAATCGCGCCTTGCTTGATGCCGTGAAGGATCTGCCGGGCGTCTCCATCGTCGATCTGTATGGGCTTTACCCGACCGATGAAGTCGACACCGCCGTGGAGGTTCAGCGCCTGTTGTCGGCAAAACGGCTGGTGCTGCAATTTCCGGTGCAGTGGTACTCGACGCCAGCGCTGCTGAAAAACTGGCAGGACCGCGTGCTGACGCAGATGTACTACATCGCTTATGAAGCGCAGGGCTCCAGGCTTGAAGGGTTGCCGATCATGATTGTGGCGACGGCGGGCAATACGCCCGAGGCCTACAGTGAAACCGGCGTTAACCTGTTTCCCCTTGAGCAATTGCTGCAACCGTTGCGCGCAACTGCGCATCGCTGCCAATGGGCGTGGAGCGAGCCGTTTCTGGTGTATCGGGCCAACAAGCTGCCGGGGTCGGAATTGAATGTCATCGCCACTGAATACCGGGGCAGGATTGAGCAGTTTCAACGCAACCCATGACACTCTTCAGCTCAAAGCCACTGATTTGATATCGTGCACGCCATCGTCTCTCCCGACCCATGAACAAGGAAGAATCAATGGTACCCCTCGGCATTTTGGTGTTCCTCGCTGCATCAGCGGGGATATGGCATTGGATCGTGAGGAATCGTGGCAGCGTCAAACTGTGGCTGGCCAACCTGGCAGGTGTCCTGGCCAGTTTCCTTGTGGGTGTGGTCGTGCTGATCTTTATGGCCCCCGAACAGGCTGGAACACGGGGCCCGACGTATTTTCTTTATTCGTTGATGGCGTTCATCGGGGTGTTCATCGGGACGTGGCTCTTCGTCATCGCCCGATTCAAGGAAGGCGAACATCCGGTCGGCCGTCATTTTATCGCCGGGGCCTGCAGTGTGGTGGCGGCATTTTTCACGCTGTTGCTGTGGGTAACGACCTTCCCCCCCAAGTAAACGTTACCCCAGGCAATTGATGAAGTTCAGGCAGAGGTCTGCGTTATCATCGCCGGCCTGTGCGCCAAGAGTCTTGAACCCGGATGTCCGAATCACTGCCACTGCCTGACAACTGCACCCCACTGCCACCGGTTCTGGTCGGGCCGCTGTTGCGGCGCCTGGAGCCTTCACGGCTGGTGCTGTGGCTCGTGGGCACCCGGCCGTTATCGCTGACGTTGCGCCTGCAAGATGTTGGCGACATCCGCCTCGACGCCGGGCAATGCACGATCATTCCCGTCGGAACGCACGCCTTTATTCATTTGATCGATGTGCCGCTCGACAACGCCCTGCCCTGCGACACGTTGATCGAGTACGACCTGTTGATTGATGGCGCAATGACGGGCATCGCCGAATGGGCGCCGCATCTGTTGTATGGCGAAGCACGCTGCCCGAATTTTGTTTTGCGCTCGCGGATCGACCAACTGCTGCATGGCTCTTGCCGCAAACCTCATCATCCCGCCGCCGACGGCTTGCTCTGTGTCGATCATTTGCTGGCCTCGGAACACGAGGCCACTGAGCGCCCGGCGTTGCTGATGATGAGTGGCGACCAGGTGTACGCCGACGATGTCGCCGGGCCGATGCTGCGGGCCATTCATGCCTTGATCGCACGGTTGGGATTGTTCGGCGAACACCTCGAAGGCGCCGTGGTCAGTGACAGCGCCAAGCTCTATGAGCATGCGGCCAGCTACTACCACCGTGCGGATTTGTTACCGGCGCTGCAAAGCAATGAAACCCTGCGCGAGCGATTTTTCGGCGGGGCGCGCAAGCCGATTTTCACCAGCAGCAGTGCCGACAATCACCTGGTGACCTTCGCTGAGGTCATGGCCATGTACCTGCTGGTGTGGTCGCCGACACCCTGGACGCTGATCACGCCCAAACCGCCGAAGTTGATTCCCGAACGGCGCGCGCGTTATGCGCTGGAGCAGACGCGCATCGATACCTTCAAGGCAGGCCTGGGCGGTGTCGCACGGGCCTTCGCGCATCTGCCGTGCCTGATGATCTTCGACGACCACGATATTACCGATGACTGGAATCTTTCCGCGCAATGGGAGGAAACGGCCTACGGCCACCCGTTCTCCAAGCGCATCATCGGCAACGCGCTGATTGCTTACATGCTGTGCCAAGGCTGGGGCAACAACCCGGATGCGTTCGGCGCCGTGCTGGCGAAGACCGATGGTTTCAGCGCGACCGGGGAAGACGGCTATCTCGACAGCCCGGTGCAGGACGCCTTGATCGATGAGCTGCTGAAGTTTCAGCACTGGCATTACGTGCTGCCCACCAGCCCCGCGATGGTGGTGCTCGACACCCGCACCCGGCGCTGGCGCAGCGAGATGACACTCAAGCAACCCTCGGGTCTATTGGACTGGGAAGCCCTCTGCGAACTGCAACAGGAACTGCTGGATCACCCGTCGGCGATCATCGTTTCGCCCGCGCCGGTGTTCGGTGTGAAGCTGATCGAAACCGTGCAACGGGTGTTCAGCTGGTTCGGTTATCCCCTGCTGGTGGACGCCGAAAACTGGATGGCCCATCGCGGCGCAGCGCAGGTGATCCTGAACATTTTCCGACACTCGCGTACACCGGGTAACTACGTGGTGCTGTCAGGCGATGTGCATTATTCCTTCGTCTACGAAGTGCTGATCCGACACCGCAAGGCGGGCCCAAGGATCTGGCAGATCACCAGCAGCGGCATCAAGAACGAATTTCCGCCGACGCTGCTGGAATGGTTCGACCGCCTCAACCGCTGGCTCTATTCGCCGCGCTCACCACTGAACTGGCTGACCAAGCGCCGACGGATGCGCATCGTGCCGCATGTTCCGGAGCATGCCGAGGCGGGTGAACGGTTGTGGAATTCGGCGGGGATCGGGCAGGTGTTCTTTAATGAAAAAGGACAGCCGCAGGCGATTTACCAGCACAATTCGGATGGCTCGCCGAAGACGCGGATGGTGGCGCCTGAGGCTGAGGATTGACGGTAAACGCTCAACCCTGTGGGAGCGAGCCTGCTCGCGATGGCGGTGTGTCAGTCGGCATAACTTTGACTGACACACCGCTTTCGCCGGCAAGCCGGTCTCGCTCCCACAATGGTTTAACGCAGACCATTTACTATGGACCTCACTCGAACGCTGATCATCGGCAACTCCGGTTCCGGCAAAAGCTGGCTGGCCGAGCAATTGGCCAGCCAACTGCAAATACCCTGGGTTGATCTGGACGCCCTTCACTGGCTGTCCGACGAACACAGCATCGCCCGCCCCCGCGCCGAAGCCCTGGGCATGGCACGGATCGCAGCAGATGAAGAGCGCTGGGTGATCGAAGGTGTCTACGGCTGGATCGTCAGCGAACTTATCCACAGGGCCACGGCGTTGATCTGGCTGTGTGTTGGCGATGAGGAATGCGTCGCCAATGTTCGTCTGCGTGAGGCTAATCGGGATGAGCAGGACGAGAGGCTGATCGCCTTGCTCGACTGGGCCGGCAGTTATCGTGCTCGCGAGGGTTCCAGTGGGTATGCCGAGCATCGGCAGTTGTTCGAAGGGTTCGCCGGTTCAAAACTGCGACTCATGAACCGCTTGGACATCACCGACTTCGCTGATTCCCGGCCTTATAAGAGCGAACCGCACCTGTAGGAGCCAGGCTTGCCGGCGAAAGCGTCCTCAAGAGCGCCTTCGCCGGCAAGCCTGGCTCCTACAAAAAGCGGTCAGCATTAAAGTAGCTCAGACCGTTTTCACCGCCCGACCAACCCCTCTGACAATCATCTCCACCTCGCGCTCATCAATCGTCAGCGGTGGCAGCAGGCGGATGGTCTTGCCCCGTGTCACGTTGATCAGCAAGGCGTGATCCCGGGCGGCGATCAGGGTCAGGTCGCGGATCGGTTGCTTGAGTTCGATGCCGATCATCAAACCCTGGCCGCGAATCGCCAGCACGTTCGGGTCATCGGCCAACTCGGTGCGCAATCTGGCGAGCAAGCGTTCGCCCTGTATTTTGGCGTTTGCCAGCAGGCCCTGTTCTTCGATGATGTCCAGCACGGTGCAACCCACGCGGCAGGCCAAAGGATTACCGCCGAACGTGCTGCCGTGGCTGCCGGGGGTGAAGAGGTCGGCGGCTTTGCCCCGGGCCAGGCAGGCGCCGATGGGGACGCCGTTACCGAGGCCTTTGGCCAACGTCATGACGTCCGGAACGATGCCTTCGTGCTGGAACGCAAACCACTGGCCGGTGCGACCGATGCCGGTCTGGATTTCATCGAGCATCATCAGCCAGCCACGCCGATTGCACAGGTCGCGCACGGCCTTGAGGTAACCGGGCGGGGCCAGTTGCACACCGCTTTCACCCTGGATCGGCTCCATCAGGATTGCCACGATTCTTGCGCCGTGGGCCTGCTGGACCTTGTCCAGCGCCTTGAGGTCGCCGAACGGCACTTTGACGAAATCACCCGGCAGTTCATTGAACCCCAGGCGCACGGCCGGGCCATCGCTGGCGGACAGGGTGCCGAGCGTCCGGCCATGGAACGCGTTTTCCATGACGACCACCAAGGGCTGTTCGATGCCTTTGTGCCAGCCATGCAGCCGCGCCAGTTTCAGCGCAGTCTCGTTGGCTTCGGCACCGGAGTTATTGAAGAACGCCCGCTCCATGTCCCCCAGCCGCGTCAGTTTCTGCGCCAGCCGCTGTTGCCAGTCGATGCTGTAGAGGTTGGAGGTGTGCAGCAGCAGGCCGGCCTGTTCGCTGATCGCCGAGACGATTCTGGGATGCGAATGCCCAACATTGGTCACCGCCACGCCCGCCACCGCGTCCAGGTATTCACGACCGGCCTGATCCCACAGGCGCGTGCCCAGGCCTTTACTGAAACTCAGTGCCAGCGGTTGGTAAGTACTCATCAGGCAGGCGGCGGTCATGACATCAAACTCCATCAATGGTCGGTGTTTTTGCAGTATGGTTAGCCACCTGAGCTGGATAAACGCTGCAATACTTCAATCATTTTAAAGTCGGGCTTGATAATGGATTTGTTCCAGGCAATGACCGTGTACGTAAGGGTGGTGGAATCCGGCAGCATGACCGCCGCCGCTTTTCAGTGCGAAATGTCCACCACCATGGTGGGCAATCACCTGCGGGCACTGGAGCAGCGTCTGGGTGTGCGTTTGCTCAACCGTACGACCCGGCGCCAGCGGTTGACGGAATTTGGCACCGCGTACTATCAACGCTGCCTGGAAGTGCTGGGACTGGTGGCCGAATCCGAACGCCTCGCCGAGCAGGCCCTCGACGAGCCGAGCGGCACCCTGCGCATTACCGCACCGTTAACCTTCGGCACGGAAAAACTGGCACCGGCGCTCAGCGAATTCGCCCTGCTGTGCCCGCGCGTCAAACTGGACGTTGTCCTCACCAACCGCCGCCCGGACCTGCTTGAAAACGGCATCGACGTAGCGTTTCGCCTGGGCAACATGGAACAGACCAACCTGATTGCCCGTCCACTGGTGGACTACACCCTGACCATGTGCGCATCGCCGATCTACCTGGCGCGTCGCGGCAACCCGGAAAAACCTGATGACCTGCGACACCACGACTGCCTGTCCTTCGCCTACCCGGCCGGTGATGACTGGCAATCGGTGGAAAAGGAATGGCGTCTGAGCGGGGCCGAAGGCGAGGTAGCGGTGGCGGTCAGTGGACCGATGCTGATCAACAGCTCCGCCGGTTTGCATCAGGCGGCACGCACCGGCATGGGCATCGTGCTGTTACCCGACGCCTTGGTAGAACAAGACCTCAAAGACGGAACACTGGTGGCCTTGATGCCGAATTACCCGCCGCCGAGCCGGCCAATGAGCCTGATGTACGCTCAGGATCGCTACCGCTTGCCGAAATTACGCCGTTTCGTCGACTTCGCCATGGCGATGTGGGGCAAGCACTAGGCGGTTGAATGCACCATCGACTAATCTCCTCGACTGGCGGGTCGCTTTGGTCAGGGAGAGCAGTGATGGATGGGGCCTCGGATATTGAAGCGTTGAAGTTCAATCTGTCGGATTTGAACGAAGACATGCTGCACACCATCCTGGAACTGGTCAGTGATGGCATCTGGGACTGGAACGCCAATACCGGGTTCGTTTACCGCAACCGCGGCTGGTACGAAATGCTCGGCTATGCGCCTCATTCCCTCAACAACACGGTATTCACCTGGGAATCGGTGATGCATCCCGAGGATTACCCACGGGTCATGGCCCTGTTTGACGCCTACCTGAGCCAACAGGCTCCCGGCTATCAGGCCGAGTATCGCTGCCGCATGCAGGATGGTAGCTATACTTGGGTCGAAGACCGCGGCTACGTGCTCGCCCGCAACGCCGACGGTTCGGTGGCGCGCATGGTCGGTGCGCACCGCAGCATCGAAGACAAGAAGCGCTTGTTCGAAGAACTTGAACGAAAGAACAAATCCCTCGAAGCCATCGTCGAAGAACGCACCCGCGAGTTATCCCGGGTCAACCAGCAACTGCAGATTCAGCTCGAAGAAAACCGCAAACTGGCGGAAACCGACGCACTGACCACAATCGCCAATCGCCATCGCCTGAGCAAGGACCTTCCTCAGGCATGTGATCGCGCCCAGCGCTTCCGACAGCCGCTGTCGCTGATTGCCATGGACATCGACGACTTCAAGAACATCAACGATCACTACGGTCATGCCTTGGGGGATGCCGCGCTGGTGCAGGTTGTCCAGAGCGTGAAACATTGCGTACGCGACGGCGACTTGCTGGCGCGCTGGGGCGGTGACGAGTTCATCATCATTCTTCCCGATACCCCGTTGGCCGACGCCAGAAACCTCGCGGAGACAATCCGCCATAGCGTCGCCAGTTTGCTGCCAGTGGGAGACTTTCAAGTCACCATGAGTTTTGGCGTCGTACAACGCTTTGAAGAAGAACAACAGACCGGGCTGCTGGCCAGGGCTGATCAAGCGTTGTATCGGTCGAAAGTGGCGGGCAAGAATGTGATTTCAGGGTGAAGGTATTGGTTAATCCATGATCACCTCAAGATGTAGTGACAACCTCAGCAAGTCAAAAAATGGAGCAATAGCATTGTTATGGAAATTCTGAACAACGAAAACAATCTAAATGCTTATTTAGAAAAAATTCACAACAAACAAATAACAATAGTTAGTGCCTTTGCAAGCAAAACAGAAAACCTGATTGACACAATGCTAAAAAATGAAAACTCCATTGAGCTTATTATCGGAACAATCAACTCATTCTCCTCCCCCGATTTCATTGAACACTGCAGAGACATCAAAAATAACAAGCTTAACTTTTCTGTAGACTTTGGTTATCAGGCAAGCACCCATTGGAAGGTGTACTTGATAGCCCCGAAGACCGTCATTATTGGAAGTGCCAATTTTACAAGCACCGGAATCAGTCTATTTCGCGACACTTGTGTAGTTATTACCAGCAAGGAGCTTCACAACAACTACAAAAAAGAAATTGCAACAATCAAAAAATCACCCGCCGTTATTTATTCTCGTACGGACACCTTCAACAGGCATTTAAACCTTTACAGAGCGAATCACGACAAGATGCAAAAGGCCTTAGCCAGAGGCATGCAATACGCCGACGGTCCTGATTGGCTAAAGGATGAGTCTAACCAGTCACTGCCAATTTTTATATGGGACACCTATCACACCGAGAAGACAAAAGAGCGCGCACAGAAAGTACTAAAGGAAAACACTTCAACCATTGAGCATAAGGGCATTCGTGACTTTTTCTGTTATGACGCTTCAAGCGGATGCCCCTACAATTAGGGCGACATCGTTATCTGCACCAGCAACAAAGGTCACTACCTTGACTTTTACAGTTTTGACCGAATCATAAAAAGCGGCAAGACATATTACATCTACTCATTAAAACAAGGAAAACGCTTTCGCCCCTTCCCGATAAAACATAGAAAAAGCCAAATTAAAATCCACCTTTCAGACTGGTACGAGCAAGGTATTACTAAGCTGAACAGAGACAACATATCCAGCTTTATGTGTGACGACTAGACTTTAGTTATTTCCATCGTCATGTGCGCCAGACAAGGCATCACCCAACGACCATGAGAGACACCATGTACATCTGTGACTTGAAACCCGCAGCGGTTGAATCTGTTCGCCTTTTTCTCGCAAAGAACGGATGGGCCCATCGCACAGGTTCGTCTGATCATTTTGCTCTGCTGATCGCTAACTCCCAACGCACAGCCATTGCGGTGAAGGATTCCAGGATCATTGGGTTCGCCCGAGGCATTACCGATGGACTGTCCAACGGTTATCTGTCGATGGTTGTCGTATGTGAGCACCATCGACTCAAAGGTGTCGGGCGTGCTCTGGTTGAGCATGTCATGGGTGACAACAACGAGATCACCTGGGTTTTACGAGCGGGTCGCGAAGGTGCTTCGGATTTCTTTTCGGGCCTGGGGTTTGAAACGTCGACCATCGCGATGGAGCGTCCGCGTCGTAAGTAACCAAGCCGCCAGTTACATCCCCGCCTTCACCAACACTGGTTTCTCTTGATACCGCTCCGGAAACAACTTCTTCAACTGCGCCACTTTCGGTAGATCGTTGATAACGATGTACGGATAGGTGGGGTGTTCTGTCAGAAAGTCCTGATGTTCCTCTTCTGCCGGGTAGAAACCGTTATAGGTTTCGAGCTTGGTGACGATCGGTTTGTTGAACGATTTCGCAGCGTCGAGCTGGGCAATGTAGGCCTGGGCAACACGTTGCTGCTCGCTGTTTTCCGGAAAAATCGCCGAGCGATACTGCGTGCCGTGGTCAGGTCCCTGACGATTGAGTTCGGTCGGGTTGTGAGCCACCGAGAAGTAGATCTGCAACAAGGTGCCGTAGCTGACCTGAGTGGGGTCGAAGGTCACCTCGACCGATTCCGCGTGACCGGTATTTCCGCCGCTGACCCGCTCGTATTGAGCGGTGTCGGCCGCCCCGCCCGCGTAACCGGAGACGGCTTTCTTCACGCCTTTGACATGCTGAAACACACCTTGGACACCCCAGAAACAACCGCCGGCGAACACGGCGGTTTCGCTGTGGGCCTGGGTGATTTCGTCGAGGGTGGGTGCGGGGATGATGACCGCGTCTTCGGCGGAACCGAAAGCGAACGCAGAGCATTGGCCGATGACGCCAGCGGCGGCCAGTCCCAACAGGGTGCGACGCAAGTTGAACAGGGTTTTCATGAGGCGGACTCCTGAATCAGTGAGGTGGCGATCAACCGAACGTAAAGGCATATGCCGAGACACCCGGATCGAGAAATTCGATGCTGAACGTCCGATCCGTTACTGCGCCGGACTGGCGCACCAGTTGATACAAACGTTGTTCGGTGACGCTACCGCTGCCATCGGGCGCCACGTCCGTACCGTGGGCATCGCCGGGGGCTTTTCCGTCAATCAGCACTTTGAAACGCACCGGCCTGCCGTCTGCACCGGGGCCCAGTACCAGATGCAAATCACGTGCGTGGAAGCGGTAGACAATGCGACTGTCGGGCGCGCTTGAAGTGGCCCGCTCCGGACCGACAGTCCACTGACCACCCAGGCTCCAGTCATTCAGGGCCAGTTGCGGCGGAGGGTTGTAGGTCGTCAACTTGTCGGGAACCAGACTGGTTTCGGGGACGAAATGCTCCGAGCGCTGGTAGCCGACATAGGTTTCCGGCGACTGCACTTCGTTCATGTCCGGCGCGAGTTGAACACCCTCGGCATTGGCATTGATCAACCCGTCATCCACCTTGGCGGCACCCGCTTCACGCAGCAATTGCTGGATCACCCGCTCCGACTCGGCGTACTCGCCTTCGCCAAAGTGGTGATAACGAATGCGCCCCTGGGCGTCGGCAAAATAGTGGGCCGGCCAATACTCATTGTTGAAAGCTCGCCAGATCTTGAATTCGTTGTCGATGGCCACCGGGTAGTTGATACCCAGGTCCTTCATGGCTTTGGTGACGTTGCCTACGTTGCGCTCGAAGGCGAATTCGGGTGCATGGACGCCGATCACCACCAACCCCTGATCGCGGTATTTTTCAGCCCAGGCTTTTACATAGGGCAAGCTGCGCAGGCAGTTGATGCAGGAATAAGTCCAGAAATCCACCAGCACTACCTTGCCCTTCAACGCCTGGGCATCGAGTGGTGGCGAGTTGAGCCATTGCACGGCGCCATCCAGCGATGGAAGCTTGCCTTCGATGGGCAGTGTGCCCGGCGCTTTGTCAGCCACGCTCATCGCACCATCAGCAGCCGGGGTTCTCGCCATCATCGCCCCGCTGCCGTTCGGTGTCTTACCGGCCAAACGGCCCACCAGCGCCTGCTCGATACCACCGGTAGATGCCGTGGAAAACCGCGCCAGAATCCCGGTATCAAGCCCCAACGCAATCGCCGCCACACCGGCCAGCATGGCCGCGCCCAAACCTCGACGGACCCACTCGCCAGCACCGATGGAACGCTTCATTGCGGCGAAAACCTTACCGCCCAGCAGCAGCGCAACCGCGAGGGAAGTGGCGGCACCAGCGGCGTAGGCCAGCAGCAACAGGGTGGTGGCGATGCTTGCCCCTTGCAGCGCGGCGCCGGTTAACAACAGGCCCAGAATTGGCCCGGCACACGGCGCCCAGAGCAGCCCCGTGGCAACACCGATCAAAAACGAAGCACCGGGACGCGGCCGGGCATCGGCGCCCGCCGCCTCCGACAACCGACTGCCAGCCGCCACCAACGGGCGCGTCAGACGTTCGGCCAACTGCGGCAGCAACAGCGTCAGCCCGAACAGGGCGACAAACACCAGCGCGAGCCAGCGTCCATACTGATTGAGTTGCACCACCCAACCGCCGCCCACTGCCGCCAATGAAGCGACCAGCGCGAAGGTCAGCGCCATGCCCGCCAGCAGCGGCAGGCTGCTCTTCATGAACGGCTGCCCGGTGCGAGCGAAGACAAACGGCAACACCGGCAGAATGCACGGGCTGACGATCGTCAGCACACCACCGAGATAAGCGAGGATCAGAAGCCACATAGCGTCGACCTGCAGGAAATGAGAGAAAAAGGAATCAAGCCGCCTGTGGCTTGAAGGTCATCGCCAGACCGTTCATGCAGTAGCGCAGACCGGTAGGTTTGGGCCCATCGTCGAAGACATGGCCCAGATGACCGCCGCAACGCCGGCAGTGAACCTCTTCGCGCACCACACCAAAGGACCGGTCCTGACGGGTCGCCACTGCCTTGTCCAGCGGTGCCCAGAAACTCGGCCAGCCGGTGTGGCTGTCGAACTTGGTGGCAGAGGAAAACAGCGGCAGATCGCAACCGGCACAGGCAAAGGTTCCATCACGATGCTCATTGTTCAGCGCACTGCTGTAAGCCCGTTCAGTGCCCTCTTCCCGCAGGATTTCGTACTGCTCGTCACTGAGCAGGGCACGCCATTCGCTGTCAGTGTGCGTCACCTCGAAAACCTCCGCCGCGCTGGCCTCGCTGACCAGCGCAGAGCTGGCAGCAAATTTTGGCAATACACCGATCGCCAGGGCTGCAACCCCCAGCCCGCCGCTCGCTACAAGAAATTGTCGCCGTGAAAACATGGCCGTCTCCAAAATCCAAAGTGCCTTTCATGGAACACAGCCTAGGCTTGGGTTGATCGCCAAATCCTCACGGGAAGTTAAACAATTCGTGATAACTCTGGCCCCGGAAAACCCGCACAATGCGCTCATTGCGCCGAAGGATTGAGCTTGATGGAACCGACCAAACGCGTCCTCGTGGTCGAGGACGACCTGCATATCGCCGACCTTATCTGCCTGCATCTTCGTGATGAGCAGTTCGAGGTGGTGCACTGCGCCGATGGCGATGAAGGCATGCGAATGCTGCAGCAAGGAAGCTGGGATGCACTGATCCTCGACCTGATGCTGCCGGGCGTCGATGGCCTGGAAATCTGCCGGCGCGCCCGCGCCATGGCACGCTACACACCGATCATCATCACCAGCGCGCGCTCAAGTGAAGTGCACCGGATTCTGGGGCTGGAACTCGGTGCCGACGATTACCTGGCCAAACCCTTTTCCATGCTTGAGCTGGTCGCTCGGGTCAAAGCGCTGTTGCGGCGGGTCGACGCCATGGCCCGCAACCTGAAAATGGACGCCGGCAGCCTGATCACGGACGGGCTCGCCATCGATCCGATCACCCGCGACGTGTCCCTTGACGGTCGCCGCCTCGATCTCACGCCACGGGAGTTCGACCTGTTGTATTTCTTCGCCCGCCAGCCCGGCAAGGTGTTCTCGCGCATGGACCTGCTCAATGCGGTGTGGGGTTACAGCCATGAAGGCTACGAGCACACGGTCAATACCCACATCAACCGCCTGCGCGCGAAAATCGAGGCCGACCCGGCACAACCGGTGCGCATCCTCACGGTGTGGGGCCGTGGCTACAAATTCGCGGCCAGGGAGGAACAGCCATGAGGCTGACCCTCACCCAGCGGCTGTCGCTGGTGTTCGCCGTGCTGTTGTTGGTGTGCTGCGGCACCTCGGCATGGATGCAGGTGCGTTCCAACCAGATGCATGAACAGGAAGTGGTGCAAGGGCTGTCGCGGGATCTGGCCCAGCACATCGCTCGTGACACCGTGCTGATGGACACCCAGGGCCTGATGCCCAATGCCGTGCGTGACCTGTTCAGCAAACTGATGCTGGTCAATCCCAGTGTCGAGGTCTATCTGCTCGACACCGAAGGCAAGATTGTCGGCAGCGCCGCGCCCGAGGGCCGGATTCATCGGGAGCGGATCGACCTCGCGCCGATCCAGCGCATGCTCAAAGGCGAAGCCCTGCCGATTCTCGGTGACGACCCGCGCAGTGCCGATGCGCGCAAGGTGTTCAGCGCCGCGCCGCTGAAAGTTGACGGCAAGCCGGCCGGTTATCTCTACGTGGTGCTGCTCGGTGAGGACCACGATCGCCTGGCTGAACGCGGCGCCACCAGTGCGGCACTCAATACCGCCTTGTTATCGATAGGGTTAGTCGCGCTGCTGTGCCTGATTGCCGGTCTCACCGCGTTTGCACTGATTACCCGACCTTTGCGCCGACTGACCGAAACCGTCAGCCAGTTCGACATCGATGGCGTCCCGGCCACGCCTCCTGAATCAGCACCGGTGGAAAAAACCGCCAGCCACGATGAAATTGCCATTCTCGACGCCACCTTCCGACAAATGCAGGCGCGCCTCAGTGAACAATGGCGTTCGTTGACCCGCCAGGATCAGGAACGCCGCGAACTGGTGGCGAACATTTCCCACGACTTGCGCACGCCGCTGGCCTCCCTGCACGGTTATCTGGAAACCCTGTCGCTCAAGGACGCCACGTTGTCCCCCGCGGACCGCCGCCGCTACCTCGGCATCGCCCTGGATCAAAGCCGCAAAGTCGGCGGTCTGGCGCAATCGCTGCTGGAGCTGGTGCGCCTGGAACATGGTTTTGTGCAACCGGTGCTGGAGCGCTTCTCCCTGACCGACCTGGTGCAGGACATCTTCCAGAAATTCGAACTGACCGCCGAGGCGCGTCAGGTCGAACTGAAAGCCAACTTTGCCCCCAACGTTGCAGCCGCCTGCGCCGATCTGGGGCTGATTGAACGGGTGCTCACCAATCTGTTCGACAACGCTCTGCGCCACACCGCCCAAGGTGGGGAAGTCGAACTGAGCCTGCGCCCTCAAGGGTCTTTCGTCGAAGTCACCGTCAGCGACACTGGGCCCGGCATCGCGCCAGAACTGCGCGAAGGGTTGTTCCTGCGCCCGTTCAACATTGGCGGGGCACGGCGCGATGGCGGACTCGGGCTGCGAATCGTGCATCGGATCCTGCAACTGCACGGTCGCGATATCCAGCTGATCGATGTGCCCGGCCGCGGTGCAACGTTCCGCTTCACATTGCCGGTTGATCAGCAAACCGCAGAGCAATGGGCGGTGCGGTCGATGAATCTGAATTCACCGGGGAAATAGTCGCCGCAACCGCTATGATCCCGACTTCACTTTTCGGCAAGGACGCTGCTCGATGCTCAACACCCTGGAAAATACCCCGCTGTGGGTTTATGCAGTATTTCTGCTGCTCTGTTACTACGGCATCAAAGCCCTGTCCCCGACCCGTGAAAGCAAATTTTCGCTGCTGATCACACCGCCGATTTTGTTGGGCTGGTCGCTGTATTCGTTGAATCTGACACCCGACTTCTCACTCTCAATCAGTTGCTGGCTGGCTGCGGTGATCGTGGGCAGCGTCGTCGCACTGGTGATTTTTTCGCGCAAGGGTGTCGAGCTGGATCAAGCGCAAACCGGATTGATCGTGCCGGGCACAGCAAAAACCCTGGTGCTTTACCTGCTGTTTTTCGCTGTTAACTATTACTTTGGCTACCAGGCCGAGGTTGATCCGCAGCACTCGGCCACGCTGCCGATGGTGTTGCTCAAGGCCTGTGCATCGGGCTTTTCGAGCGGTTTGTTCTGCGGACGCTCATTCCGGTTTTATCAAACGTTCCGCTCCCTGAAGCCCGTCATCCTGTAGGAGCCGGCTTGCTGGCTCCTACAAGGTGGTGTTATCCAGTTCTTTTGCCCGCTCGCCTGTTCACCCGTGACAACGCCGCGCAGGTCCAATAGATTAGGCGGCCTGAAAAAGCCCTGTGCTTTTTCGCCCCAATTCAAGTTAAAGAAGTAGTGAAATTTCAATGTCCGATTCCAATACCGCTGAATCCGTAGTCACCTTGTCGTCCAAAGCGGAATACGAAAACTCCATCAATCTTTCACAGCACGTGCCCCAGGCCAAGACCATCGCCGAGATGGTGCTGGACGCTTTCCAGTCCACCCGGGAAAGCGACCAGATCCGCGAGCTGCGCGCCGCGATTCGCCAGGCCCACGACCGCTTCGACGACGATAAAGCCTATGAATTGATGGGCGAACTCAAGCAACTCAAGGACGCCGAGGCAGCCGATATCGCGGCCCTTGAAGACCTGAGCAGCAAGTTCTCGATCAGCCGGATCCTTTCCAGCTTCAAGGACGATCCTGCGTTTCAGGAGATCGTCTACGGTCTGGCCCTGAAAGTACTGAACCAGACGCATCAGGCCATCAGCAACCCAACCAGTAGCAAGAGCAAAACGGCCCGCGCCAAGAAAGATGTCGAAGTGTTCACCATCAGCAAGGACGGCATCAGCGTCACGCTGCCGCTGCGCACTCCGCGTTCGCGACTCAACGTTGACCGTGAGGCCCTGGAGTTCCTCGGCTTTACCTTTGTCGGCGAAGGCGATGAAGCAGAGCTGGAAAGCGAATCGTTCCTGGACAGTAGCGGAACCGAACACGCCGTTAACCGCAAAAACATCATCACCGCGCTTCAGCAGCAAACCGCGTTCGATGGCTACAGCATCGCCGCGCAGTAACACTTCCCGCTCAGCAGCGCCTCACGCGCCACTGACCTAAAAGCCCCGCCCTAGAGCGGGGCTTTTTATTGCCCGCGATTCCGGCAAAAGCGCGATTACTCTCTGTGTATCGACGCCAGAAAAAAACTTCCCTTAACCCTTGAGCACCACGGGTCCGCCTGCGGGGAACGTCAACTTTCTTTCCAGCCCAAGACCTCAGTGGTGCGATTGCTGAGGTCATCATGCACCCGACCCCCTTGTACCGTCAGTTAGCCAACCACTACCTCGACGCGATCCGCAGCGGCACCTTGAAAACCGGGGAACGCTTCCCCTCCATTCGGCTGATGATGGAAAAACACGCCGTCAGCCTGTCGACCGCGGTGCAGGTGTGCCGGGAGCTTGAGGACTATGGCGTCCTGGAAGCCCGTCCGCGTTCCGGCAACTACATTCGCCAGCCGGACACCTTGCCCAAACCGGCCGTGACCACAACGCCTGCGCCCCTTGATACCGAGGTCTATCTCGGCATTCACGAGCAAGTGTCATCGGTGCTAAAGGCCAGCCAACGCGCGACGGTCAAGGTCAATTTCGCCAGCGCCTACTGCGCGCCGGAACTCTATCCGTTGAAGATTCTGCAAGACCATATGAGCAAGGCATTGCGTCAGGATCAGAAACTGCTGGGTGCGACAGGCCCGACCTGCGGCAACATCGAGTTGCGCAACATCCTTGCCCGACGAGCGTTGACGGCAAAGGCCAACCTGAGCGCCGAGAAAATGGTGATCACCAACGGCGCGACCGAAGCGATCAACCTGGCCTTGCGTGCGGTGACCCACCCCGGCGACACCGTGGCCGTGGAATCCCCGACCTTTTACGGCCTGCTGCAAATTCTCGAAAGTTTGAACTTGCGAGTGCTCGAAGTCCCGGCAACGGCCCATTCGGGCATCAATCTGTTTGCGCTCGAACAGCTGTTGCAAGGCCCCGACCGGATTCGGGCGCTGATCGTCATTCCCAATCTGCAGAATCCGCTCGGCAGTATCATGCCCGACACCCACAAGGCGCGGCTGGTGCAATTGTGTGCCGAGCACGGCACCGTGCTGATCGAAGACGATACCTACGGCGACCTGGTGGACACCGAGCAGCCGTTATCCACGCTCAAACACTGGGACCGCACCGACAACGTCATCTACTGCGCGTCGCTGAACAAAACGCTGGCGCCGGGCATACGCCTGGGCTGGATCAGCGCCGGGCAGTGGCACGACCGCGTGGAAATGCTCAAGCACACGCAGTCCCGAGGTTGTGAGGCGTTGTCGCAACTGGCGGTCAGTGCGTTCATGAAGACGCCGTCCTACGAACGTTACCTGCGCCGCTTGAGGAAAACGCTGACACAGCAGCGCCAGCAGATGAGTGCGGCGATCACTCGCTATTTTCCACCGGGCACCCGCATCACCCATCCACGGGGCGGTACGTTGTTGTGGGTGGAACTGCCGGCTGAACAGGCGTCCATGGCGTTTTTTCATGCGGCGTTGAAGGTGGGCATCCAGATTTTGCCTGGGGATATCTTTTCCAATGCCCAGCGCTTCAGTCACTTCGTGCGGATCGGTTGTGGGGCGCCGTATTCGCCGAAGATTGATGAGGCGCTGGCGACCCTCGGCCAGCTCCTCAAAAACCAAAGCTGACACATAACTTGTAGGAGCGAGGCTTGCCCGCGAAGAACGATAATGCGGTCATTCAGGAGAACCGCGTTATCGTTCTTCGCGGGCAAGCCTCGCTCCTACAAGGGATTGGCGTGCAGGCAGATGATGTGCGGGTCATCGTTCCAATGCGGGAAGCGCTCGGCGATCAGCGGGTCATGGCCGGGAATGACGTGGTCTTCGCCGTCGGCCAAACGGTCGATTTCGATAAACGCTTCCAGCGTCTGCGCCAGATCATCAATGATCGGAAACGGACTGCGCTGGCGAATGTTCGCCCACAAATGCGCCGCATCCGACGCCAGAACAATCCACCCGCGTGCGGTGTTCACCCGCACCACCTGGCTACCCGGCGTATGGCCGCCCACCGGGTGCAGCGTCACGCCGGGAACCACCTCGACCGTGCCGGTATGCAAGCGCAACCGGCCTTCGAACAGCGGTGGCAGAGCCGACATCACATCCTCGACCTCGTAGGTTTTGTTCACCGTGCGATGGGCCATTTTCGGACCGGTGCAGAAGCGCAGCTCCGCTTCCTGCAAATGCACCGTGGCTTTCGGAAACAACCCCAGGTTGCCGGCGTGGTCCCAGTGCAAATGGGTGAGGATCAGGTTCTCGACCTGCGCCGGATCGATGTCCAGTTGACGTAGGGATTCTTCCGGCAGGCGGTACATCTGACGGTTGCGCCGATCCGCTGTCGCGGGTTGAAAGCACGTGTCGACCACAATCACCTGCTGCTCATTACGAATGACCCAGAAGTAGTAATCCAGCGGCATCGAGGCATTCGGATCACCGCAGCAGGCGTCGTAAAGAAAGTTCTCCCGGGCAGTGCGCTGGGCATTGGCGCCGACTCGGATGGCGAACACTTCGTACACAGGAACGGACATATTCACCTCCCGATCAGGCCACTGCAGCGGTTTTTAGGGTCGGACGGAAGTCGAAATCGATCTCGTCGCTAATCCCCAGATCCTGCGCCAGACGATGCAGGCCGCTGTAGTCGCGCATGATCGTGGCGTTCTTGTTGCTCTCCCGGGTGTCGGCAATGATCAGTGCCGCGTCCTCGACGCCGAGTTGCGTCAGAATCGCCTCCCACATCGAGTAGTCCTGAGCGACAAAGGCACTCAGCGCCACCGACAACGTCTGTGCGAAAAATGCCCGTTGAGGCGGCTGCATGTTGGCGTACATGACCTTCGCCACTTCCGCGAGAATCTTGCTGTGGGCATATTCGTCGCGGTTGTGCAGTTCTGCCACGCGGCGGTTTTGCGGCTGAATGGTTTGATCGTCGGCCAGCAGATCCAGGTAAGCGTTGACGCTGATCTCGGCCACTACCGCGAAGGTGATCGCTGCCAGATCGCGCTGCCACTGCTCGGGCAATTCCTCACGCAGCGCGGCAAGACGCAGATAGGTCACCGACGGCGGCAGGTCCAGATCCTGATCGAGCGCTCGATCCTCTTTGGTCCGTTCGATGGCCCGCAGGTGCATGAGCGTGTGGTAGTGCTCGTCGATCAACGTCTGCTGCATCGCTTCGCGAAAATGCCAGTCGTTTTTGCCCAGGTACTGATTGGCGATGACGCTCAGCGCAGGGTTCACCACGTGTTCTTCGGCCGTGACCGTGCGCAGGTTGTAGCCGATCCAGCCCCAGGTCACCACGGTGCTTTTGAGCTCGTCGCTCAAGACCTGGAATTTCGGGTGATGGAAAAACGGCACCATGCACTCCGGGTAATCCGGACGCGCCGGGTCGAACGTTTCGCTGCCCGAGGTCTTGTCCGGTGCGCACACCGTGGCCCTTTTGGTCCAGGCCTGATTGAGCCGCACGACCAGTTGATGATCGACCTTGGCGATCTCGATTGCTGTTTGCATGACGCGATACCTGTAAGACGCGTACCCGCCGAGGGGTACGCCGATGGAATTGTGGGCGACGGATGAATCAGGCCAGCCAGTAGCGGGTCAGGTTTCGCGCGGGGTCAGTGTATCGACTGCGGGCGTGGATCATTCGCCAATTGTCCCAAATCAGCATGCAGCCGTCGGGAATCAGCACCGGTGTGTTGTGCTGGATGAAATAGTCCTCGCCGAGCATCGCGAACCTGGCCAGTGGCGATGAGCTGTTCGTCACCTTCGATTGCTGCAGATCCTCCTCGGAAGGGTTCACATCGCCGTAGTGAAACTGGTTGTAGCTGAAGCGGAAAATGTCCCCGTCCTCTGTAGGCGTCAGGATGTATTCCTTGACCCGCGTTTGCGCCACTTCACCCGGTTTGGCGGTGGCCACGAACTCCACGGGTGTGTCGTCGATCCATTCGCGCAACTCGGGCTCCGTGCGTTCGAGGAATGCCAGAAACGCGATCCCGTCGACCAACCCGGTGTGTCCGCCACCGCACGTGGCCTGATGATGACAATGCAGCGCCAGATAACGCGGCGGTGGGCCGTAGACCGGCGCTTCGGTGTGCGGTCCGATGCCGTTCATGCTCTGGGAGTACGGCAACGCTTCGTACCCCGGTTTGCGGGTAATGGCGAAGGCCGTCTGCCCGTTGAATTGCGGAATGATCTGACCGAACGCCTGCAATGTGCCGACGACATCGTAGGCAAATTCGGCCGGGGTCAGTACCGTCCAGCCGCGGGACGACAATTCGTCATGGCGGTGGCCGAGTGAAACGTAAGGTGTAGACGCAACAATCCCTTGATCTGACATGGTGGTGTTCCTGGCGGTTTATCAGGCGTTAACGGTTGAGGTGTAAGCGGCAATGAATTCGCGGCAGGCGTTGCCCGGTCGGTAGCGCTGCTCGTCGATGCTCTGCACGGGGGTGATTTCGGCGGCGGTGCCCGTCAGAAAACACTCATCGAAATCGCCAAGCTCCGTAGGAAGAATGGTGCGCTCGACCACCTGGTAATCCAGCGCCCCGGCCAATTCGATAACGGTCTGGCGGGTGATGCCATTGAGGAAGCAATCGGGTAGCGGCGTATGCAGCGTCCGGTCCTTGACGAAGAACACGTTGGCGCTGGTGGCTTCGGCGACGTGACCGCGCCAGTCGAGCATCAACGCGTCGTGAAAACCGTTGTTTTCCGCATCGTGCTTGCTGAGCGTGGCGATCTGGTAATGCCCGGACGCCTTGGCTTCGAACGGGCTGCTGCTGGGTGGCGGACGCCGCCACTGCGCGGTCTTCAAGCGAATGCCGCCCATGTGCCCCGCCGGGTCGAAGTAACTCGGCCATTGCCAGCAGGCGATCGCCACGTGCACGCGGTTGAAACGAGCCGAGGTCGAGATCATTTCACTGCCGCGCCACGCCACTGGCCGCAGATAACCGTCCACGACGTTGTTGCGTTGCAGCAGTTCATGACTGGCCGCTTCCAGTTCGGCCAGCTCATAGGGAATCGCGAAATCCATCAACTGTGCCGAGCGATACAGCCGCTCGCTGTGTTCGCGCAGTTTGAAGATCTTGCCGTTGTAGACGCGCTCCCCTTCGTACACCGTACTCGCGTAATGCAGGCCGTGACTCAGCACATGCAGTCGCGCCTGGGACCACTCGACGAACTCGCCGTCGAGCCAGATAAAACCTTCTCGCTGATCAAACGGAATACTGCTCATATCCTTATCTCCTGATGAATCGTCCTACGCCGTTTCGAGCAGGACCGGTATCAATTCGGGCGCTGCCACAGGCTCCGGCTGAAAGAAGAACGCACGTTCGCCAAACGCTGGCCGCAACTCATCGAACCAGGTCGCGTTCGGATCAAAGCGCGCATAGAACGTGCGCAATACCCATTGCGGGTCCCGAGCCTGGAGAAACTGCAGCACGAAGACTTTTTCCCCGGCCACGGTCTCGATGCCGTTGATCAACACCTTGCCGTAGAAGGTGCTCATGGACGGCCCGCGCACGGTGCGCGCCAGCCCGGACACCGTGCGGTAGGCCGCCTGGAAGATCTCGAACGCGCGCGCCAGCGGCATCGCGAAGTAGTGGCTGGGCCCGGTATCGCGCTCGACGAACATGTAATAAGGCACCGCTCCCAGCCGCACGCCTTCAGTCCATAGTTCGGCCCAATCGCCGGGGTTCTCGTTGATGTGGCGGATCACCGGCGCCTGCATGCGCAACGTCGCGCCGGTGGAACGAATGCGTTCGACAGCCTGCCGGGCAATGTCCTGGCGAATCTCGACCGGGTGGTTGTAGTGCCCCATGACCGACAGGTTTTTCCCGGCCGCAACGATGCGCTTGAACAGATCCAGCAGCTGCGGCGCATCTTTGTCGCTGACAAACCTCTGTGGCCAATACGCCACGGACTTGGTGCCGATGCGGATGCTTTTGAGGTGCGGCAGCGCCAGCAGCGGCTCGATGTAACCGGCCAGCGAACGGGTGTTCATGATCATCGGATCGCCACCGGTGATCAGCACATCCGTCACCTCAGTGTGCACCCGCAGGTAATTCACCAGCTCCTGGGACTCACGTGCGTTGAACTTGAGCTCTTCTTCGCCGATGAACTGCGCCCAGCGAAAACAGAACGTGCAGTAGGCGTGACACGTCTGACCGGCACCGGGGAAAAACAGCACGGTCTCGCGGTACTTGTGCTGAATGCCCGGCAGGACTTTTCCGTCGAGGGTCGCGCCGTTGTGCGTCAGCTGCCCGGCCGGATGCGGATTCATGCGCAACCAGATCGCCTCGATCCGTCGCTTGATGGCGACGGCGTCATCCCGTTCGATCAGTTGCTTGAGCGACGCGTATTCGTCCGGTAGCAGCATGTCCTTGTGGGGAAAGGTCATACGAAAAATCGGATCGTCCGGGATGTTGTTCCAGTCGATCAACGTGCCCAGCACATATTCATTGGTGCGAAACGGCATGACCCTGGCCACCACGGTCATGGCTTCCTGCAACGCTGGCGTCAGCTTCTGCCAGTACGGCGTGTCGCGAATGGTGCGTGAGTTGTAGGGTTTGTATCTTTCCAGCTCCGACGGTCCCTGCATGGCAGCGCTCCTGGTGATTGCCTGGCGTTAGTTACTGGATGGCCGGCGCTGCGCGCTCTATGTCCATCCATGCCCGAACGCTGTCGCGATCCCACTGCCGACGCACATAGGCCGCGAGCCGCTGAGGAACGCGGTCGCCATTGGCGAGCAGTCGATTGAGCATGATTGCCAGGTCGGTGTCGGCAATGCTCCAGTCACCGAACAGGTGATCGGCCCCCTCCTCCAGCAACCGATCCGCGACGAAGAACAGCCTAGCGACAGCGGCCTGGGCTTCGTCCGACAACGGGGTTTCTTTCTTGCCGAAGTAGATGAGGTCCGCCGGGCGCTCTTTGCGAATCACCAACAAATCACTGCGCAGCCAGGCCTGGAGTTGACGAGCGCGAGCGCGCTGTTTGATGTCGAGCGGGAACAGTTTTTTATGCCCCGGCGCTATCTCTTCCAGGTATTCAGCAATGGCCGAAGATTCCGACAGTGCAAAACCATCATGAACCAGCGTGGGAATCTTGCACGTCAGCGATACATCACGATAACTCGCCAGGTAGTTATCACGCGCCTTTAAATCAACCTTAACAAGTTCAAATGAAAGTTGCTTTTCTTTCAGCGCGACAAATGCCGACATTGCAAAAGCACTGACAAAATCTGCGCCAACATACAGTTTCAGCTTCGTACTATCCATAGAACGCTCCCTTGCACTAACCACAATAATCCGTTGCATTGGAATCGATCGTAGTTAGTTGGCCAGGTGCTGAACAGATACAGAAATTATCTGTTTCTACGGATACAGAAAGTCAAAACAGCCATGGCCTGCCTAGGTAGCAGAAATGAAAAAGGGAGCCTGCGCATGCGGACTCCCTGATGGGCAAAACGGGAAGATTGAGCGTGTCAGACCGTGGCGTCTGCAGCATTGGAGAGCAACGCCATCTGGGGCATGTTGCTCATGTTCAGCATGGCCAGCGGCTCAGTGGCGCTGGTGTTGACGAAGCCGTGCCGGGTCCAGGCCGGTACCAGCAACACGTCGCCGGGGCTGATGTTCACTGCATCGGCATCGCCAAGGGTCAAGGTGCCGCTGCCGGACTGAATGATGAACAGGTGCCACCACGAATGGGCATGACCGTTCAGTTCGGTGCCGGGGTTCAACCATTGCATCGACACCGCCATCCCTGGCGTCAGCTTGCAACCTTCGCTGCTGTCATGGTGAGCCAGCGCGACAATATCGACCTCGCTGGCCGCAAGGCTCTGACGCATATCGGTAAGTTCATCGCCCTTCCACACCCGTGCACTCACCGGTGGACGGGTTAAACTCTGGCGAAAGTCCTTATATGAAAAAAAACCACCTTGAATGTTATTCATCCGTAAACACCGAGTTATGAGCGACTTAAGTGACCAGACACTAGGCGAACAATTGATCACTGTAAAGTCGGCACACTAACACTCACAAAACCGAAGGCCGAAGCGCCACAATCATGTCAACTTCTACGGCGGCATTTTTCGGTAACTGATAAACGCCGACAGTGGTTCTAGTATGTTTGCCCGCATCGCCCAGCACATGGCTGAAGACATCCGATGCACCGTTGGCAACTTCGCTGAGGTCAACAAAGTCCGCCGTGGACTTCACGTAAACCGTGATACGTATCAGCGACTTTATTTTGTCCAGCGAGCCGATGGCATCAACGATCAAGGCCAGCCCGCGCATGGCGCTGATACTGGCGGCCGCTTGTGCATCGGCCAGGCTGAGCTCCAGCCCTACCCTGCCGGGGTAGCGGATTTCGCCGGTCATGCGCGGCACCAGGCCGCTGAGATAGAGCTCATCGTGATGCCGAATCAGCGGCGCGTAATGACCACCCGCGGTGTTTTCGCCGTAGATGTCATAGTCCAGCTCTTTCGCCAGGGCTATAAAGCGCTCATCACAGGTCATTTTTTGCTCGATCATTGAAACAATCCTCTCAACTCAAAAATACCAAAACGCAGGTCCAGGAGACTCAACCCGCGGCTCTCGCCGGGGCCGCCAGGCTAGTGACCTCGACACGTGATTCGATCGCGTCAGCCAGGCGCAGCAGGTTGTCGCTGAGCTGTGCGTAGTCTTCGCTGAACAACACGATGTGGCCGATAAACGAAGTGTTGTCCTTCACCAGTGCGGTGACCGAATCACTGAGGCGTTTGGTGTAAACGGCTTCTACCAGCTCGATGTTCAGGTCCCGGGCCAGGGACTCGATGTCCGGCACGTAGCGCAGCAGGCCGCCGGCCGGCGCCCGGACTAGACGGATGCCGCAATAGCCCCGAGCGACGGGATCGCGCGGGTCGGTCTTGCCTTCCACCGCCCACCTGACCCAGCGCTCCCATGGATCGAAATCGACGAATGCCAGGCGGGCCAGGTCCCAGATGTGCATGCCGCCGGGGCGCATGTTGGTTTCCACCGCCGACGTCAGGCCGTCGCTGCGCAGGAACACCTCGTTGTGGTACGCGCCGTTAGCCTGCGAGACCAACCCGGACATGTGCCGACCGGCAGCCGCCAGTCTGGCTTGCACGTCTGCCGCCAGCGGTGCCGGCACCACTTGCTGGATTTCTGCGCGATAGGCGCCTTCGGTGGTGGTTTTCTCCGTGACCCACGTGCTGCCCGCAACATAATCCCAGCTGTATTCCCGGGCGTTCTGAATCAGTTCTTCAAGGACGATGCCGCCCTCGCGATACGGCTTGAGTGCCTGCCACGCCTCGTCGCATTCGGACGGATGATGGATGACCCGGCAGCCCCTGCTCGCGCCTTCGCAGGCCGGTTTGATGAAAGCTTTGCCGCCCAGCTCGACGACCCGCTGACGCAGCTCGGCGAGGCTTTCGATGCGCACGGAAAACACCGGACGATAATCTTCCGGCGACTGCTCGGCCGCCGCTTCCAGCTTGCGAAAGATTTGTTTATCCAACCCCGCACGCGCCTCGGCCGGGGTGATGCCGGGCAAGCCGTAATGACTCGCCAGCGCCGCGCCGAGCAGCACGCCACGGTCGGAAAACGGCAGCACGCCGATCAGTTTCCAGTGATCGGC
The DNA here is from genome assembly GCF_019947305.1 of Pseudomonas sp. BF-RE-21. Lineage (NCBI taxonomy): Bacteria > Pseudomonadati > Pseudomonadota > Gammaproteobacteria > Pseudomonadales > Pseudomonadaceae > Pseudomonas > Pseudomonas sp. BF-RE-21. Next base: position 41,936 of record NZ_JAGYGF010000026.1, read on the forward strand.
ACTCAAGCAACCCGCCACCAGTTCCAGGGATTCGGTGACGTCTTCCGGCGCCAGGGACGTGCTGCAGACGTGATCGGCCACCTGGTCGTCATCGGGCTGAATCTTCTCGACCAGCAGGATCAACCGGGCGTTGTAGAGCGTTTTGCAGAGTTCGCGCAGTTTCTGGATGTCGTGAACCCGATTGCCGTTGTACCCGACCACCACTACGCATGACGTCGTATTCATGAAGCCTCCGACCTGTGGAGTAAAAAACGCAAACGCGGTGACTCAGTCGTGCAGCGACGCGTTGGATCTACGGTTGAGCCAGTACCAGGCGAGGATGCCTCCCGCGCCGATGGCAGCCAGTACCAGGGCGCTATAGGGCGGCGGCATGACCCGCATGATCAGCACCGTCAGGCCGGCACCGACACCCAGGGACACTTCCTTGACGAACATGTTGTTTTGTTTGACGGAGAAGTAATCGAGGTAGCTGAACGCACACTCGGCGATGGACAGCAGCGCGACCCAGATCAACGCGCCCACGAGGGTTTCGACGTGGAATGCACCCGGCGACGAGAGCACCGCGAAGCCGCCGATGATGATCCCGATGACAGCGACCACTTTGAAGCGGCCGGTGCGCTCGATCAGCTTCATCACCGGCACCTGGGCAAAGACCACCACGGCGCTGTTGAGGATCAGCATCAGGCCATACCAGGCCGGCAGTTCGCCGGTTTCGAGCAGGATTGCCTGGGGCAGGATCGAAAACACGCCAAACAGCTTGATGCCCATGATGATGCCGGCGATCACCCATGGCAGTTTGTTGCGCCAGCCGCTGCCGTCATGAGTGACCGGACTGGCAACCACCGGTTGGGAGGTGAAGGTCGCGCCCATGGCGATGGGCAGGCACAGCAGGACGAAACCTGCCGCGCCGAGGAAAAACAGGGTCGGGGTCAGCAGCGGCGAGAGCAGGATCAGCCCCGCTACCAGACTGCCCATGTTCATGGCGACGCGGTTGTAGGCCGCGCCCTCCTTGGTCTGGGCGGCTTCGCTCTTGATCAGGTAACCGGCAATCGCAATGCCGTAGGCGAACAACGCGGCGGCGAACATCACCATGCCCTGGTTGCTGGTGACCGCCAGCAACACCAGCCCGAGGGCGGCGCACAACAACGTGACGCTCAGGGAGCGACGGCCCAGCACCAATAACGTCAGCGGCAGCAGCAACAGCAACGCCCGATAACCGAGGGCGAGGATGCTGTTGGTGGCGGTGTCGAGCCAGACGTTGGCCTTGCCCAGCACGGCAAACAGCGACACGGCGGTGATGATCCGGATCGTGAACAGGCGAATATTGATCACCGGTTTAGCGACGGCGACCGTTGTTTGAACACTCATGCAACACCTCTGGAACCAGCGATTGTTCAGGCGTTCAGCGCGAACAATCAGGAAAGTCTGTAAGGTGATGGTAGAGAGAGTCGCTTGTTTTCATCAGAGCAAGTTCGTATAGAATCAAACGAACTTTACTGCCGGAGAGACCAGTAAAATGCAGGTTCAGCGTGCAGTGATCGCCGCCATCGAGTTCCAGCCGGGTGTGCCGCTGGTCCAGCAGATTGTCGATCAATTGTCGGTAGCGATCAGCCAGGGCGGGCTGCCTCACGGCTCGCGGCTGCCGCCGATTCGCGAACTTTCCGAGTTGATGAACGTGGGCAAGTCCACCGTGGTGGATGCGCTGGACCGCTTGCGCGCCAAGGGTCTGGTGGTTTCACGCCAGGGGTCGGGGCATTACGTGCACCGCTCCAGCGCCACGCTCAAGACCGATGCCGGCCCGGACCTGCAACCTCAAGACACCCTCAGCGTGGTCCGCCGCGCGGTGCTGCAGGACAACGGCTCGCTGCGCCCCGGTGCGGGTTTTCTGCCTTCCTCGTGGCTACCGGCGGACGAACTGCTCAAAGCCGTGCGCGGCACGCTGCGCGCAACTTCCTTGCGCATGGGCGAATACGGCGTCGCCGCCGGTTACCTGCCGCTGCGCGAAGCGTTGCGGGTCAAACTGGCGACCCTGGGTATCGAAGTACCGGTGGACCAGATCATCACCACGGCCAACACCGTGCAGGCCATCGACATGCTGATGCGCCTGCTGGTCAAACCCGGCGATACGGTGCTGCTCGACGATCCGTGTTACTTCACCATGCACACCAACCTGGCCCTGCATGGCGCCCGGGTCATCACCATCCCCCGTGGCGCTGACGGCATGGACCTGGACGCCTTCGAGCAATTGCTGATTGTCCATCGGCCCGTGCTCTACATGACCAATAACACCCTGCACAATCCGACCGGACACTCGTTCTCCCCGGCGCAGGTCTATCGCTTGCTGGAGCTGAGCCACCGTTACGGTTTCCACATCCTCGAAGACGATTTGTATTGCGACATGCAGCAACGAACGACCCCGCGCCTGGCAGCGGGCGGGCTGGACAATGTCAGTTACGTGTCCGGTTTCTCCAAGACCCTGACGGCGAACAGTCGGGTCAGCTATGCCGTACTTTCGCCGCAACTGGCGGCACGGATGGTCACCCTGAAAATGGCCTGCGGTGGCATGACCTCGGAACTGGCGGAGCAGATTATCTGCACGATGCTCAGTGACGGCAGCTACGCCAAACACACCCGGCGCACGGTGGATCGGCTTTACGAGGCGAGCAGTCGGGTAAGCAGTTGGCTGATGGAAGCCGGTTGCTCGGTGTCATCGCTGCCCCATGAAGGGTTGTTTATCTGGACGCGATTGCCCGAAGGGCATCATGCCGAAACGCTGGCGAGGAAAGGCCTGGACATCGACCTGGTGCTCGCGCCCGGCACGCTGCTCAGCAAAGCACCGGATGCCAGTCACTTCCTGCGTTTCAACGTGGCGCACAGCGACAACGTTCAGGTGCGGGAGCGGTTCTTTCGGTTGCTCGAGACCCCAAGTAAATAACTGACCACCACCGTCCTGTAGGAGCGAGCGGTGCGGCGACCCGACTTGCCCGCGAAGAACGATAACGCGGTGTATCAGCCAGACCGCGTTATCGTTCTTCGCGGGCAAGCCTCGCTCCTACAAGGGTCTGTATTTGGAGCAACGCCGATCCATTGTAGGAGCAAGCTTGCTCGCGATAGGGGCAACACGGTCTACGGGAATACCGGCAACAAAAAACCCCGCACCTTCTCTCAAAGGGCGGGGTTTTTCTTTACAGCATCCGACGCTTAAGGCGCGTACGTCAGCAACAGCTCGGTCGGCACTTTGAAGTCCAGGGACATCATCACGCTCAACGCGGTAATGGTGAAGATCGAGAACACGAACAGCTTGCGTGCCCAGACCGTGTCATCCACTGCCTTGTAGCCGGTCCAGGCCATGTACAACCAGTACATGCCCATGGCCGCGGCGACGGCGAGGTAGCTCATGCCGGCGTAACCGCTGAAGGTCAGCATCAAGGTCGCCACGAGGAAGGCCAGGATGTAGATCAGGATGTGCTTCTTGGCCACTTGAATCCCGCGCTTCACTGGCAGCACCGGAATCGATGCGGCCAGGTAATCGTTGAAGCGGAAGATCGCGATGGCATAGGAATGCGGCATCTGCCACAGGCTGAACATCACCAGCAGCGTCAGTGCAGCCATGTCGAAGGTGTTGCTCACCGCGACATAGCCGATCACCGGCGGCATCGCGCCCGACAGACTGCCCACCAGCGTGCCGTGAACCGACTTGCGCTTGAGGTACAGGCTGTAGAAGCCGACGTAGATGACGAAACCGATCACGGCGAACAGCGCAGCCAACGGATTGGCCACCTTGTACAGCAACGCAACGCCGGCAACACCCAGGACGGTCGCGAAGGCCAGGGCCAGTTTCAGGGAAACAAAACCCTGCACCAGCGCCCGGTTCTTGGTGCGTTCCATCTTGATGTCGATGTCGCGGTCGATGCAGTTGTTGAACACGCAACCGGATGCCACCACCAGGGACGTGCCGATCATGGCGGCCAGGAAGATGGCCAGATCGACATGCCCTTTCGAGGCCAGGAAAAATCCGCCTGCCACTGAAAGCACGTTACCGAAAATGATCCCCGGTTTGGTGATTTGGATAAAGTGCTTCAAGGACATCCGGATTTACCTCAGTGCGCCATCATGTTGGTGTGGATGCTGAACATGATCCACAGCGACAGGCCAACCAGCAGGACGATCACGATCGCGGCGAACACAAACGCAATCACGTTGTTACGCTGCGCGGCCGAACGGTCCAGGTGGAGGAAGTACACCAGGTGCACCAGCACCTGGATCACTGCGAAGGCCAGTACGATCCACAGGGTCAAGGCTTTCGGCAGCGATGGGTACATCACCAGGCCGAAAGGAATGACGGTCAGGATGACCGACAGGATGAAACCGATAGCGTAGGACTTGACGCTGCCGTGGCCGGCGTCGTGGCTATCGTGGGAATGAGCGTTAGCCATTTACATAGTCCCCATCAGATAAACAACGGTGAATACGCAGATCCACACCACGTCCAGGAAGTGCCAGAACAGGCTCAGGCAGCTCAGACGGGTCTTGTTGGTCGCCGTCAAGCCGTTTTTCTGCACCTGGTACATCATGATCGCCATCCAGATCAGACCGCTGGTCACGTGCAGACCGTGGGTGCCGACCAGGGTGAAGAACCCGGACAGGAAGCCGCTGCGGCTAGGACCGAAGCCCTCGGAGATCAACACGTGGAACTCGTTGATTTCCATGCCGATGAAGCCGGCGCCGAACAGGAAGGTCATGGCCAGCCAGCCCAGGACCTGGTTCTTCTTGCCCTTGAACAACGCCAGCATGGCGAAGCCGTAGGTGATCGAACTGAACAGCAGCAGAGCAGTTTCGCCCAGCACGTATGGCAGTTCGAAGATGTCGTGGCCCGACGGGCCACCCGCTACGTTGTTAACCAGTACCGCGTACGCCGCGAAGATCGATGCAAACAGGATGCAGTCGGTCATCAGGTAGAGCCAGAAACCGAATACGGTCATCTCGCCCGAGTCGTGGTGATGGTCATCGTGCCCATGTCCATCGACATGGGTGTGTCCAGCATTGGTCACTAAGTTCGACATGGTTTAAGCCTGTTCCAACGAGGTTTCAACACGGGTGGCGGTGGCTGGAACTTTCCCGGCCGCTACCAGACGCTTGTGCTGCTCGGCTTCGATGCGCTCGATCACGTCGACCGGCACCATATAGCCTTGATCATCACGTGCAGCGTGGATCACGAAGTACACCACGGTGCCGATCAGGCCGAATGCAGCCAACCACCAGATGTGCCAGATCATCGCGAAACCGAACACGGTCAACAGAGCACCCATGACCACACCGGTCGCGGTGTTGTTTGGCATGTGGATCGGTTCGTACTTGGCCGGAGCCTTGTACGCAGTACCGTTTTCCTTGGCTTCGGTGAACGGATCGATGGTTTCTGCTTTTGGCAGGACCGCGAAGTTGTAGAACGGTGGTGGCGACGAGGTCGACCACTCCAGGGTGTGTGCATTCCACGGGTCGCCGTGTTCGCACATGTTTTCTGGCTTGTTGCGGTCACGCACGCTGACGTACAGCTGAATCAGCTGGCAAGCGATGCCGACGGCGATCATCACCGCACCGAACATGGCGACGTACAGGTACGGCACCCACTCAGGGTTGGTGGTGGCGTTCAGACGACGGGTCATGCCCATGAAGCCCAGTACATAGAGCGGCATGAACGCGACGAAGAAGCCGGTGATCCAGAACCAGAACGCTGCCTTGCCCCAACCTTCGTGCAGCTTGAAGCCGAACGCTTTAGGGAAGTAGAAGCCGAAGCCTGCGATGTAACCGAATACCGCGCCGCCGATGATCACGTTGTGGAAGTGAGCGATCACGAACAGGCTGTTGTGCAGAACGAAGTCGGCACCCGGGATGGCCAGCAGTACGCCGGTCATGCCGCCGATGGCGAAGGTCACCATGAAGCCCAGGGTCCACAGAACCTGGCTGGTGAAACGCAGACGGCCCTGGTAGATGGTGAACAGCCAGTTGAATAGCTTCACCCCCGTCGGGATCGAAATCAGCATCGTCGCCAGACCGAAGAAGGCGTTGACGCTGGCACCCGAACCCATGGTGAAGAAGTGGTGCAGCCAGACCATGAAGCCCAGGATCGAGATCGCGCCCGAGGCGTAGATCATCGAGTGGTGGCCGAACAGACGCTTGCCGGAGAAGGTCGAAATGACTTCGGAGAAGATCCCGAACGCCGGCAGAATCAGGATGTAAACCTCGGGGTGACCCCAAGCCCAGAACAGGTTGACGTACATCATTGGATTGCCACCAAGTTCATTGGTGAAAATGTGGAAATCCATGTAACGGTCAAGCGTCAGCAGTGCCAGGGTAGCGGTCAGGATCGGGAACGAAGCCACGATCAGGACGTTGGCCCAGGTGCAGGTCCAGGTGAAGATCGGCATGTCCATCAGTTTCATGCCAGGGGTACGCATTTTCAGCACGGTCGCCAGGAAGTTAACCCCGGTCAGCGTCGTACCCAGACCCGATAGCTGTAGCGCCCAGATGTAGTAATCCATCCCCACGCCAGGGCTGTATTGCAGGCCCGACAGCGGTGGATAGGCAACCCAGCCGGTCTTGGCGAATTCGCCGACGCCCAGGGACAGGTTGATCAGCACTACGCCGGATACCAGCAACCAGAAGCTCAGGGAGTTCAGGAACGGGTAGGCAACGTCACGGGCGCCGATCTGCAGCGGCACTGCAAGGTTCATCAGGCCGGTGAAGAATGGCATCGCCATGAAGATGATCATGATCACACCGTGAGCGGTGAAGATCTGGTCATAGTGTTCAGGTGGCAGGTAGCCAGGCGAACCCTCGGTGGCCATGGCCAGCTGGGTACGCATCATGATGGCGTCGGCAAAACCGCGCAGCAGCATGACCATGGCGACGATGATGTACATCACGCCGATTTTCTTGTGGTCGACCGACGTCAGCCACTCGGTCCACAAGTAAGTCCACTTCTTGAAGTAGGTGATTGCAGCGAACAGCGCCAGACCACCGAGCGCGATCATGGCGATGGTCACCATCACGATCGGCTCGTGGAACGGGACCGCTTCCCAACTTAATTTACCAAACATCGTTTACTCCTCTGCCCCGGCAGCTGAATGCGAACTCATGTCCATCCCTTCCATGGCGGCCACTTCGTGCTCTTTCTTCTCGTGGTGCATCGGCTTGCCTGGTTTCATGCCTTCGTACTTGTCGACGATGATCTGGAACAGGTTCGGCGTGACCGAGGAGTAGAGCTCGACTGGGTTGTTCTGGCTTGGCTTGGAAAGGGCTTCGTATTCAGCTTTTTCAAGCTGTTTAGGTGCCTTTTTGACTTCGCTGACCCAGGCGTCGAAATCTTCCTGGGAAGTGGCGATAGCTTTGAACTTCATGCCGGTGAAACCCGCGCCGCTGTAGTTGGCGGAGATACCGTCCATTTCAGCGTTCTGGTTGGCGATCAGGTGCAGTTTGGTCTGCATGCCGGCCATCGCGTAGATCTGGCCGCCCAACGCCGGGATGAAGAACGAGTTCATCACGGAGTCCGAAGTCACCTTGAAGTTGATCGGCGTGTGCGCCGGGAACACGATCTTGTTGACGGTGGCGATGCCTTGCTCCGGATAGATGAACATCCACTTCCAGTCCAGCGCGACCACTTCAATGGTGATTGGCTTGACGTCGGAGACCAGCGGCTTGTAAGGGTCCAGTGCGTGGGTCGACTTGTAAGTGACATAACCCAGGGCAATGATGATCAGCACTGGAACAGCCCACACCGCGATTTCGATCTTGGTGGAGTGCGACCACTTCGGCGTGTACACGGCGTCGGTGTTGGACGCGCGGTATTTCCAGGCGAACAGGAAGGTCATGACGATGACCGGAACCACGACCAACAGCATCAGCAGCGTTGCGGTGATGATCAGGTTTCGCTCGTCCAGGCCAACCTGGCCCTTGGGATCGAGCAAGGTCATGTTGCAGCCTGACAGCAACAACGTGCCGATCAGCGGCAATAAGCCTAGTAGTCTGGGGTACCTGTTTTTACTCATCTCACGACCTCTAAAGCAGCTTGCGCAATGCAGTTGGGTTTTGATCGCCAACACTTCACCCTGCCAAGGGTTGGCATTTTCTTGGATTGAATAAGGGCCGCCCGTCGCGCGTCAGACGCTGCTCGACAATTCCTGGGCAAGCGGTGAGTTCTTATTCGAATTCGTGGTCAAAGGCCTTGTTACAGACCAATTCCATTTGGTGCGGATAGTTGGAAGGCACCGACACCAGAGGAGTCGCATGAAGCCATCCGGCCCCTCGACGTCCTATTGCTGCTCAAGCACCTGAAGCAGGGTGAGCAGTGCCGGGAATTCAGTGCGGGCGATTGTAGATATGTAACGATTCATAAACCATGTCTCATCCCGAAATAATTTTTATCCATTCCAGCAACAATCATTAACGGTTTTCGCAAAAGTGCGGCATCTTATCGAAATTCATTCTCAACAAAAACACCAAAATAAGTAGGGCTACCACGCGCAGTTCAGACAGTATCGAAAGCTCTGCCTCTGCCCTCTACCCTGCCTTAGCCCCCATGTGACAAGGGCTCTGGCAATTTGCCAAGGCCTGTTAAAACTGCCTGTTCCAGGTTGAGAGCGCTAAAGCCTGCTGCGAAATCAGAAGACCATTTTCATTGCGTCTACGCATACCAATCCGACACGCTGAAACGCCTTGCGACACTCGCGCTGTGACAACATGTCGCACATGCGCCGCACCCGTTCTTGTCGCGCATCAAGGTCTTTTTACCCGAGCCCTGAATGGCAAAACGCCCCGGCTCTCTCAACGAGGGCCGGGGCGTTTTCATGTGTTGCACAGCGATACCGCGAATGACCTCAGCGCAGTGCCTTGCGGTTGCGCGAAGTGAGCAATGGCACCAGCACCACCACCAGGAAAAAGGCGATCAACGCCCACTGTGCGAGCGACAGACCGAGGATCGGCGGGTACGGCGTGGAGCAGAAACCGTCGACCTGGAACCCCAGCGGGAAGATCTTCGCCAGCGGCAGACCATCGACTATCGGTTGCAACACATCGATGCCGCAGCTGACCGCCGGATAGAACTGGGTATAGACGTGATGCCCCGCTACACCGACGCCTGCCAGGGCGCAGATCACCACCAGGGTTTCAAACACCGTGATGCTGCGGCGGGTGCGCATTGCCGCGCCGATGAACGCGAAGATCGCGATCAGCAACAAGGCATAACGTTGCAGGATGCACAGCGGGCACGGCGCCTCGCCCAGCACAATCTGCATGTACAGCGCGCCGCCAATCAGCGCCAGACAGATGATGCCCAGCAACACCAGGTAGCGCCGCTCACGGCCCAACCGCATCGTTTCCTCGCTCATTGCGTTTCCCTTCTAGATATCGATTGACCGGAAGTCTACACGCTGGCCCGGACCTTGGAGAGCCCGGGGCGTGTGGAACAGATGTCGGGGAATAAACGATAAGGTGGTTAAGAAGGGATTAAATTCGATCAGTTTCCAGAGATTTGCATGATCCCACGACCGCATCGCCAGCAGGCTGGCTCCCACAGTTGAATGCATTCCAAAGTGGGAGCCAGCCTGCTGGCGATGCGGCTGCTCAGTCGCCGTAGATATCAGACTTGAAGTACTTCTCGGAAATCTTCTGGTACTCGCCGCTGGCGCGAATACCGTCGATGGCCGTGTTCAGTTGGCTGACCAATTCGGTGTTGCCCTTGCGCACGGCAATCCCGGCGCCCTCGCCTACGTATTTCGGATCCTTGAGCTCTGGCCCGACGAAGGCGTATCCCTTGCCGCGTGGCATCGACAGGAAGTCATTCAGCGGGATGGTGTCGGCGAAAATGGCGTCGAGGCGACCAGCCGCCAGGTCCATGTAGATCTCTTCGTTGTTGCCGTAACGCTTGACAGTGATGCCCTTGGGTTCAAACACCTCGGTGGCATAACGGTCCGTGGTGGTCGCACGTTGCACGCCGACGGTCTTGCCTTTGAGGCTGGCGTACTGATCATCCACCACCGCGCCTTCCTTCATTACCAGGCGCGATGAGGTGAAGTAGTACTTGTGGGTGAAGTCCACCGACTTCTTGCGGTCTTCGTTGATGGTCATGGACGACAGCGCCATGTCGATTTTCTTCACTTTCAGGGAAGGAATCAGACCATCGAACTCACCTTCGACCCAGACGCACTTGACCTGCATCTGCGCGCAGAGGGCATTGCCGATGTCGTAGTCGAAACCGACGATTTCACCTTTGTCGGTTTTCGACGCGAACGGTGGGTAAGCCGCCTCGATGCCGATGCGCAGGGTTTTCTCGGCGGCAAACAGAGTGCTGCACGCCAACAGGCTCAGGGCCAGACCGGTGATGAGGGGGAATTTCTTCATGTTCGTTCTCTCGCGGGTTGTTGTTGGTTTGGCAAGACAGAAGAAAGAGCAGAAACAGGGGCACGCCTTTTTTGTACTTATAATTCCATACTGGACTTTTATGTATGAACCGTCAATTGGGGGGAACGCGGATGTGCCGGCCGGTGGTCGGGCGGTGAGTCAGGAAGGTATTGGGTGATGCAGATGGCCTCTTCGCGGGCAAGCCTCGCTCCTACAGGGTTTGTGTCGTTCACATAATATGCGTATGACACAAATCCCTGTAGGAGCGAGGCTTGCCCGCGAAGGCGTACTTGAATGCGCCGCAGGGGTTACTGCTTCCAGCGATCCGCCGCTGCATGATCACTGTCACGCCCTTCCACCCAACGCGCGCCTTCACGGGTGTTCTCTTTCTTCCAGAACGGTGCGCGGGTTTTCAGGTAGTCCATGACAAAAGCGCAGGCATCGAACGCGGCCTGGCGGTGGGCGCTGGCGGCGCCGACGAAGACGATCGGCTCACCCGGCTCAAGGGCGCCGATGCGGTGCAGCACTTCCAGCTTGAGCAACGGCCAGCGTTGTTCGGCCTCGATGGCGATCTTGCCGAGGGCCTTTTCGGTCATGCCCGGATAGTGCTCCAGGAACATCCCGGCCACGTCGAGCCCGTCATTGAAGTCGCGCACGTAACCGACAAAACTCACCACCGCACCGACGCCGACATTGGCGGCGTGCATGGCGTTGACTTCCGCCCCCGGATCGAACGCCGTGGACTGCACGCGAATCGCCATGGTTCAGCCCCCGGTCACGGTCGGAAAGAACGCCACTTCATCGCCATCACTTACCGGCTCGTCGAGTTGGCAGAGGTCTTCGTTGCGGGCGCACATCAGGTTCTGCTCGCTCAACACATCGGCACCGTCACGCTTGGCCAGCAGCGCGCGAACGTCATCGACGGTGGCGAAATCACCTTCAACTTTCACTGAGTCAACGCCCAGTGCTTCTCTATAACGAGCGAAAAACTTCACGGTGAGGTTCATGACTGATCCGCCTGGTAATGACCGCTCTTGCCCCCGAGCTTCTCCAGCAACCGCACGCTCTCGATGGTCATGCCACGATCCACGGCCTTGCACATGTCATAAATCGTCAGCGCCGCGACACTGGCTGCGGTCAGCGCTTCCATTTCGACACCGGTCTGCCCGGACAACTTGCAGCTCGCGACGATGCGCACGGTGTCGTCGCCTTCGGCACTCAGTTCGACCTTGACGCCGGTGAGCAGCAACGGATGGCACAGAGGAATCAGATCGCTGGTTTTTTTCGCAGCCTGAATGCCGGCGATGCGCGCCACGGCGAACACATCACCCTTGGGGTGACCGCCGCTGACGATCATTTGCAGGGTTTCGGGCAGCATGCGCACCCGCGCTTGAGCGGTGGCTTCACGGAACGTTACGTCTTTTTCAGTGACGTCGACCATGTTGGCGCGACCTTGGGAATCGAGATGAGTCAGCACAGGGTTACTCCTGATCAAGAGCCCCGATTGTAAACCCGTGGGTCAATCTTCCGCACGTTTGATTATGGAATCACGACAATCCCTTGTAGGAGCGAGCGGTGCGACGATTCGACTTGCCCGCGAAAAACGATAACGCGGTGTGCCTGACAGACTTCGTCGTACCCTTCGCGGGCAAGTCGAATCGTCGCACCGCTCGCTCCTACAGGGGGTTTTGTGTGGGGCATAAAAAACCGGGCGACCCGCGAGGGCCGCCCGGTTTGGGTGAAGGGTTACAGATGCGATTCCGCGTATTCGGCCAGAATCGAACGAGGCACCCCTTGCAGGGTGATGTGCACGCCGTTGGGGAAATCCTTGAAACGTTCAGTCAGGTAGGTCAGCCCGGAGCTGGTCGCGGACAGGTAAGGAGTGTCGATCTGCGCCAGGTTGCCCAGGCACACCACTTTGGAACCGGCACCGGCACGGGTGATGATGGTTTTCATCTGGTGCGGCGTGAGGTTCTGGCATTCGTCGATCAAAATCAGGCTCTGCTGGAAGCTGCGACCCCGGATGTAGTTGAGGGATTTGAACTGCAACGGCACTTTGCTGAGGATGTAATCGACGCTGCCATGGGTGTTTTCGTCATCCATGTGCAAGGCTTCGAGGTTGTCGGTGATGGCGCCCAGCCACGGCTCCATTTTTTCCGCTTCGGTGCCGGGCAGGAAACCGATCTCCTGGTCCAGGCCCTGCACGCTGCGCGTCGCGATGATCCGGCGGTAGCGCTTGCTGACCATGGTCTGCTCGATCGCCGCCGCCAGTGCCAGGATGGTTTTGCCGGAACCGGCCGCACCCGACAGGTTGACCAGGTGAATATCCGGATCAAGCAAGGCGTACAGCGCCAGGCTCTGATAGATGTCACGCGGTTTCAGGCCCCAGGCTTCCTGGTGCAACAGGGGTTCCTGATGCAGATCGAGAATCAGCAGTTTGTCTTCGTCGATCTCCTTGATCCAGCCGACAAAGCCCTGCTCATCGATGATGAACTCGTTGATGTGCACCGCCGGCAGGTTGTCGGTCAGCTTCACCTGATGCCAGGTGCGGCCGTGGTCCTGACGGGTTTCGACATTACTCACGCGATCCCAGAAGGAGCCGTCCATGTTGTGATAACCATTGGGCAGCAACGAAACGTCGTCAACCAGTTGGTCGGTGCTGTAATCCTCGGCCGCGATCCCGCAGGCACGGGCCTTGAGGCGCATGTTGATGTCTTTGGTGACCAACACCACGGGCAGCTTTGGCGCGCGCGCGTGCAGGTCGATCAACTGGTTGATGATGATGTTGTCATTCAGGTGTTCGGGAAGAATGATGTTCGGTTCGGCACGTTTGCTCATCAGAATTGACAGCAAACCCTTGGGCCCACTTTTGCCACGCTGGATCGGCACCCCCAGCTCAACGTCTTCAGGGCTGGCTTCGCCCAGGGTCTTGTCGATCAGGCGAATCGCCTGACGGCATTCCGCAGCCACGCTGTGATGCCCGCTCTTGAGCTTGTCCAGCTCCTCAAGCACGGTCATCGGAATCGCGACGTGGTGTTCTTCGAAGTTCAGCAGGGCGTTTGGATCGTGAATCAATACGTTGGTATCGAGTACATAAAGGATTGGCTGGTTGGAGGAAGAACTACGTCCGTGATCATCCATACTCGGTCACCTTTGTGGGAGCCATTCGACGCAATACCTTGGCGGTGCTGCGCCTCGAAGTGACTGCCGAATTCACCTGCGGGGACTCAAGTGAACTGCATCCATAGCTGGGTCTTGGGAGACGCCACCTGTGTTGCAGGTTTCGGCGGTCTGTCTTCGTAATACTCCAAAACATGTGACAGAAAAAAGCACTTTGACGCTTTTTTGAAGTTTATTTTTCAGAGTGACGAATAGCCCTTGGCCTGCAGGCAATGTGCCGTTAAAGTCGGAAGTCCGCCTGCACTGAATTTCCCTCCAAAATCGCCTTAGCCCCAATATTTACGGGCTTTCCCGCTTTCAGCGAAACGCATCCTGACAATCTTCCCAACCGATCCCGCTGAGCGCCGTTTGCGTCACAAGCCAGGGCATCGCCGTTTTCACGCCATCCTGTTTAATGTTGAAATTGATCACCCCATGCCGCCACAACAGCATCAGGGTCAACACGCGCTGCGCGCTCTGACTGGCCTTGAGTTTGCCGGCGCCGTCCTGGGCATCGATGTCCCACAGCGCCACTTGCAGGCCCTGGGATCTGAAGAAGCCTTGCGCGTCTGAACGGCGCTGACCATCGGGCGGACGAAACAACGGCACGTAGTTCTCCGGCAATTTGCTTTTGACCAGTTCGGCGCTGCGCCGCACCGAGTCCTGCCAGTCCTGCCAATAGCTGTGGGAGCGGAACTCCCAGCCTTGCACGCCGATGCACTGCGCCGAGTAAGTGGCCTGCAGGCTGGCGACGGAACGATCGCTCAGACGCGCCTGAATGTCCTTGCCAAGGACGAAAAACGTGCCCGTCATGTTGGCCTTGCGCAGGTACTCGGTGACCCATGCCGTGTTGTCCGGCGCGGCATTGGCGGCGCTGTCGAAGGTCAACAGGAACAGTCGGTCATGCATTTGCTCGCCGTTGCGCTCGTAGTCGCCAAAACGATCGATTTCGCTGCTGGTTTGCGGAAACAGCGCAGCCTTGCGCAATTGCTCGTCGAGGTACTGCGCATGGAACAGCCGGCTCGGCTCGGACCATTTGATGTAGTAGCTGTCGGCGCTGACCTGAAACTTGGCGGCTTGTTGGCGCAAAGTGGCCATGTCCTCCACCAGATAACACCAGGAAGCGTCCTGATCGCAGCTCTGTTGAGCGAAGTTGTAGTTGGTCAGCAGTCGTTGCCACATGCGCTGGCGCAGATGGTTGACCGAATCCGGATTGATCGTGCGCAGGCCCAGGCGCTGGGCCAGGCTCGCGTCATCCAGCGATTCGCTGGCCAGCAGCACGCGCGCGAACATCAGAATCTCTGCCCGCGAGGCGACATCGAACAGCGTCGGGCTGCTGAGCTGTTCAGGCCAGGTGCTGCGATCGAGCGTCGCCACATCGCCCGGCGCCGCCATGGCACCGAAACTCAACAGCCACGCCGAAAAAAGAAAAACGATACGCAATGGGATGTCTCCAGAACAAAACCCGCGCGGCACTATAGCTGATCCGGCATTAGCGCCACGATCTCCTGTAGGAGCGAGGCTTGCCCGCGAAGGCGGTGTATCAGTTACCGATGATGCCGACTGACATACCGCTTTCGCGGGCAAGCCTCGCTCCTACAGGGGATCGTGGCCACCGATCATCACCTATGGACTTGATAGCTGGAGTCAACACGGACAACCCCCTAGAATCGCCCCACGATTAAAGGAGACGACTTCATGCTGATGGTGATTTCCCCCGCCAAGACCCTCGACTACGAAACACCGCCGGCCACCCAACGTTTCACCCAGCCGCAATACCTCGACCATTCCCAGGAGCTGATCCTGCAATTGCGCGACCTGACGCCGGCGCAGATCAGCGAGCTGATGCATGTCTCCGATAAGATCGGCGGGCTCAACGCCGCGCGTTTCGGCAGCTGGACCCCGGCGTTCACGCCTGAAAACGCCAAACAGGCCCTGCTGGCGTTCAAGGGTGACGTTTATACCGGTCTCAACGCGCAAACCTTCAGCGAAGCCGATTTCGATTACGCCCAGCAGCATCTGCGCATGCTGTCCGGCCTGTATGGCCTGTTGCGTCCACTGGACCTGATGCAGCCGTACCGTCTGGAAATGGGCACCAAATTGCCCAACGCCCGTGGCAAGGACCTGTATGCCTTCTGGGGCACGCGCATCAGCGAATGGTTGAACGAAGCCCTGGCCGATCAGGGCGATGATGTGCTGCTGAACCTGGCGTCCAACGAGTATTTCTCGGCGGTCAAACGCAGCGCCCTGAATGCCCGCATCATCAATACCGAGTTCAAGGACCTGAAAAACGGTCAGTACAAGATCATCAGCTTCTACGCGAAAAAGGCCCGGGGCATGATGAGCCGCTTCGTCATCGAAGAACGCATCAACGACCCCGCCGCACTCAAGCAGTTTGACGTTCAGGGCTATCGGTACAGTGCCGAGCAGTCTAAACCGGACAACCTGGTGTTCCTGCGCGATCACGCCCCCGAGTAAATGCACCCGGTCGGTGCACGACCGCAAAAGCGTCGTGCACCGCCTTCAAATAGTCAAACAATCCCCCGCCTTTTTCGCCAGTTATTTGGCGCCAATTTTCAATCAATCAAAATCCTAACTTTAGTTTCACTCGACTTTCGTGATTTTTTTCAGTAGTGGCACTAAAAAAAATTATCAGTAGTGGCATAAAACTATCTAATCCAACGACGACCCTATGTATCAAGGGTGAAACAGCCGTTGCTATCAATATGAAAGCAGTGCCATCTTTTTCAATATTTCAAGAAATTTCAGAATTCGCGATGGGTGGACTGGAACTATGTCCAAATGCGTAGCTCATACCACCGGTAACCATTATCTCTGAACATGTACGAGATAACTTACGCAGAGAAGAGATTCACGTAGCGAAGTTGTCACAATAACTTCGGCTACATAATCCCTGATTTGGGCAACATCTGAAGGAAAGGAGATAACGCATCACTACTATCCCCTACACGGCCAAGGCAGCGCCCCTATAAACGTGCTCACCTGAGCACCAAACCGCTTGATTTACGGGCTTTCGGCCTGGCATTGAGCGCGCAAGACCTTTGCACGAAGGACCTCGACCAGAGGACTCGGCTGCATAACAGGGCAAGTCATAATAATAAGGCCTGGTTACGCACACCTTGAGTGCACTTATTTAGACACTCGGAACTTAGTATGCCTGTACACGGCATTGTGGCGCCTGACTGCCGCACTTCCGAGCGCACTACAACTGCTGAACACACTTAATTCCGGCCATGTAATGGCTTGTTGAACACAGTCTTGTTAACGAGAGGTAAATGCGATGCGCATCAGCATATTTGGTTTGGGTTACGTCGGTGCAGTATGTGCCGGTTGCCTGTCTGCACGGGGCCATGACGTCGTTGGCGTCGATGTCGCCAAAGACAAGATCGATATGATCAACGCCGGTAAATCACCGATTGTTGAACCGGGCCTGGGCGAACTGCTGGCCAAGGGTATCGAGACCGGTCGACTGCGCGGTACGACCAACTTCGCGGAAGCGATTCGCGACACCGACCTGTCGATGATCTGCGTCGGCACGCCGAGCAAGAAGAACGGCGACCTGGAACTGAACTACATCGAAGCCGTGTGCCGCGAGATCGGTTTTGTCCTGCGTGACAAGACCACCCGCCACACCATCGTGGTTCGCAGCACCGTTTTGCCGGGCACTGTCGCAAACGTTGTCATCCCGATTCTCGAAGACTGCTCCGGCAAGAAAGCCGGTGTTGATTTCGGTGTGGCGGTGAACCCTGAGTTCCTGCGCGAAAGCACCGCGATCGCCGACTACGACCTGCCACCGATGACCGTCATCGGCGAATTCGACAAGGCGTCCGGCGACGTTCTGCAATCGCTGTACGAAGAACTCGACGCGCCGATCATCCGCAAGGACATCGCCGTTGCCGAGATGATCAAGTACACCTGCAACGTGTGGCACGCCACCAAGGTGACCTTCGCCAACGAGATCGGCAACATCGCCAAGGCGTGCGGCGTCGATGGTCGTGAAGTGATGGAAGTGGTCTGCCAGGACAAGACACTGAACCTGTCCCAGTACTACATGCGCCCTGGTTTCGCCTTCGGCGGTTCGTGCCTGCCCAAAGACGTGCGCGCCCTGACCTACCGCGCCGGCGCCCTGGACGTGGAATCGCCGCTGCTGAACTCGCTGATGCGCAGCAACGAATCCCAGGTGCAGAACGCCTTCGACATCGTTTCCAGCCACGACAAACGCAAAGTCGCCCTGCTGGGCCTGAGCTTCAAGGCCGGCACCGACGACCTGCGCGAAAGCCCGCTGGTTGATCTGGCAGAAATGCTGATCGGCAAAGGCTACGACCTGAGCATCTACGACGCCAACGTCGAATACGCCCGCGTTCACGGTGCGAACAAGGACTACATCGAGTCGAAGATTCCTCACGTCTCGTCCTTGCTCAACTCCGACTTCGACGAAGTGATCAACAACTCCGACGTGATCATCCTCGGCAACCGTGACGAGAAATTCCGCGCCCTGGCGCAGAACGCTCCGCACGGCAAGCAAGTGATCGACCTGGTCGGCTTCATGTCGAAAGCCACCAGCGTGAGTGGCCGCACCGAAGGCATCTGCTGGTAACACGCCGCGCTCTGTAGGAGCCAGGCTTGCCGGCGAACCAGGCGCCCCGGTGTGTCAGGCAGGCAGCCTTCGCGGGCAAGCCTCGCTCCTACAGTTTTTACGCCTGCCTTAACCCATTCGGGCCTCGCCCGAGATCGAGACGGATGCAGATTATGCACAGGCTAAAGCACGGCCTACTTCAGGCCGCCGGTTGGCTGTTTTACTTAAGTATTTTGATGGGCATCGCCATGGCGTTGCCTGTGTCCACATTCGACTCCGAGTCGAAGGACTTCATTTTCCTGATCGGTATCGTCGGTATCTGGCGCTACTCGATGGGTGCCACGCACTTTCTGCGCGGCATGCTGTTTCTGTACGTGGTCTACCCGCACCTGCGGCGCAAAGTGCGCAAGCTGGGTAAAGCGGCAGACCCGTCCCATGTGTTTTTGATGGTCACCAGTTTCCGTATCGACGCGCTGACCACCGCCCAGGTCTACGCCTCGGTGATCCGTGAAGCGATCGACTGCGGCCTGCCGACCACCATGGTCTGCTCCATCGTGGAAATGTCCGATGAGAAGCTGGTGAAAAGCCTGTGGACCAAGATGAATCCACCGGAGCGCGTCAAGCTCGACTTCGTGCGCATTCCCGGCACCGGCAAGCGTGATGGCCTGGCCTACGGTTTCCGCGCCATCTCCCGTCACCTGCCGGACGACCGCGCCGTGGTGGCTGTGATCGATGGCGACACCGTGCTCGCCGAAGGCGTCGTGCTCAAGACCGTGCCGTGGTTCCAGCTGTTCGGCAATGTCGGCGGCCTGACCACCAACGAGTTCTGCGAAGTGCGCGGCGGCTACATCATGAGCGAGTGGCACAAGCTGCGCTTCGCCCAGCGTCACATCAACATGTGCTCGATGGCCTTGTCAAAACGCGTACTGACCATGACCGGCCGCATGTCGGTGTTCCGCGCCACCGTGGTCACCAACCCGGACTTCATCGCCGATGTGGAAAGCGACTCGCTGCAACACTGGCGCCTGGGCCGCTTCAAGTTCCTCACCGGTGACGACAAGTCGAGCTGGTTCAGCCTGATGCGCCTGGGCTACGACACGTTCTACGTGCCCGACGCGGCGATCCACACCGTGGAACACCCGCCGGAAAAAAGCTTCATCAAGGCCAGCCGCAAACTGATGTTCCGCTGGTACGGCAATAACCTGCGCCAGAACTCCCGCGCCCTGGGCCTGGGGATGAAGCGCCTCGGCCTGTTCACCTCGGTGGTGCTGTTCGATCAGCGTGTATCGATGTGGACGTCCTTGCTGGGCCTGACCGTCGCGCTCATCGCGTCGTTCAAGTACGGCACCGCGTTCATCCTCGTTTACCTGCTGTGGATCGGCATCACCCGCCTGATCCTGACCCTGCTGCTGTCCTGCTCCGGTCACCGGATCGGCCCGGCTTACCCGGCGATTCTCTATTACAACCAGATCGTCGGCGCGCTGGTGAAAATCTACGTGTTCTTCCGCCTCGACCAACAGTCCTGGACTCGCCAGCCCACTTCCCTGACCCGTGATCTCGCCAGCTTTCAACGTTGGTTCAACACCTGGTCGTCTCGGACCATGACCTTCTCCGCCGGCAGCATTTTTGTCGCCGTGCTGCTGATGATGGTCTGACCGCCCCCTTATTGAATTAACCAGGAAATCGCCCCTATGAATACCGCCGTCAACGCCAATGTAGTGCATGAATCCGAAGCCCAGCGCCAACACGCCCGAGTGAAAATTCCGGCCAAGCTGCGTTTCTTCGGTCCGGACCGCACGCCGGTTGAAGCCCGGGTCCTCGACCTCTCCGCCGGCGGCCTGGCGTTCAACGCCGGTCAGCTGCCGCTGAAGGTCGGCGATGTGCACAAGGCTCGCCTGCAGTTCGTCATCGATAACCTCGGCCTGGCCATGGACGTAGAGATGCAAGTACGCTCCTTCGACCGCCAGACCGGCCGTGCCGGTTGCCAGTTCCAGAACCTGGAACCGCAAGACATCTCGACCCTGCGCCACCTGATCACTTCGCACCTGGCCGGCGACATCGTCAGCATGGGTGAAGTGCTGGCGACCCTGCAGCGCGACAACTTCACCAAGGCGCGCAAGGTCAAGGATGGCGGCCACGGCATGACCGCGTTCGGTCGCCTGCGTGCCGTGACCTTCAGCCTGGGGATTTTCCTCGTCGGTCTGGCGGCGTTCGGTTTCATTTTCAAATCGGTGTACGGCATGTACTTCGTCAGCCACGCACAGGCCGGTCTGGTCAGTGTGCCGGGCATGAGCATCACCATGCCCCGTGACGGCACCGTGCAAAGCCTGATCAAGGCCGACGGCGTTGCCGCCAAAGGCGCGCCACTGGCGACGTTCAGCACCAGCATGCTCGACGTGCTCAAGGGCCATCTTGACGACAATCAACTGCAACCGGCCAAGGTTGAAGAACTGTTCGGCAAGCAAATGACCGGCACCCTGACCTCGCCATGCGATTGCACCGTGGCCCAGCAACTGGTCGCCGACGGTCAGTACGCCAGCAAGGGCGACGTGATCTTCCAACTGGTGCCGCGTAACAGCGAAGCCAACGTTGAAGCGCGCTTCTCCTATCGCCAGTTCAGCGACGTGCGCCCAGGCACCAACGTCAACTTCCAGATTGCCGGCGAAGACAAGACCCGCACCGGCAAGATCGTCAGCAGCACCAGCCTGAAAAGCGCCGACCTGTCGTCCGACATCCGCGTGCTGATCCAGCCGGACGAACCGCTGGACAGCAAGTTCGCCGGTCGCCCGGTTGAAGTGAACAGCGACCGTGGCCCGAACCTGAACTGGCTGATCGATAAAGCCATGGCTTCCGGTCTTTAAGTCGAGGACATGCCTGTGACGACTCCTACCTTGAACACACCGCAGACCCTGTGGGAGCGAGCCTGCTCGCGATGGGATCAACGCGGTTCAACTGATGCACCGCGCAACCTGAATCGCCAGCAGGCTGGCTCCCACATTGGAACAGTGTGTGCCTTGGCATTGGCAGTCAGCCTGGCCGGTTGCGCCGGTCTGCCCGACCAGCGTCTGGCCAATGAAGCGCTCAAGCGCGGCGACACCGCGCTGGCTCAGCAGAACTACAAGCAACTGGCTGACCTGGGCTACAGCGAGGCCCAAGTAGGCCTCGCCGATATCCAGGTCGACAGCCGCGACCCGGCGCAGGTCAAGCAGGCCGAGGCGACTTACCGCGCGGCGGCCGACGTTTCGCCGCGAGCGCAGGCTCGCCTGGGTCGCTTGCTGGTGGCCAAACCCGGTTCCACCGAAGCCGAACAGCACGAAGCTGAAGCCCTGCTGAAAAAGGCTTCGGCCAATGGCGAAGGCAACACGCTGATCCCGCTGGCGATGCTGTACCTGCAATACCCGCACAGTTTCCCCAACGTCAACGCGCAACAGCAGATCAGCCAATGGCGCGCCGAAGGCAAACCGGAAGCCGGCCTGGCCCAGGTGCTGCTCTATCGCACCCAAGGCACTTACGACCAGCACCTGGACGAAGTCGCAACGATCTGCAAAGCGGCGTTGAACACCACCGACATCTGCTACGTCGAGCTGGCCACGGTTTACCAGAAACAAGGCAAACCGGAACAGCAAGCCGAGCTGATCAAGCAGATGCAAGCGGCACATACCCGTGGCACCGTTTCCGCCCAGCGCGTGGACAGCGTCGCTCGTGTGCTCGGTGATGCAAGCCTGGGCAAGACCGACGAAAAAACCGCTCAGGCACTGCTCGAAGACATCGCCCCCGCCTACCCCGCTTCGTGGGTCAGCCTGGCGCAATTGCTCTACGACTTCCCGGAACTCGGCGACGTCGACATGATGATGAAGTACCTGGACAACGGCCGCGCCGCTGACCAGCCGCGCGCCGAACTGTTGCTCGGCAAGCTCTACTACGAAGGCAAATGGGTGCCGGCGGACGCGAAAGTCGCCGAAGCACATTTCCAGAAAGCCGTCGGCAAGGAAGTCGCCGCCGATTACTACCTCGGCCAGATCTACCGTCGTGGTTACCTGGGCAAGGTCTATTCGCAGAAGGCACTGGACCACTTGCTGACCGCTGCGCGCAACGGCCAGAACAGCGCCGACTTCGCCATCGCCCAGCTGTTTTCCCAAGGCAAGGGCACCAAGCCCGACCCGCTTAACGCTTATGTCTTCAGCCAATTGGCCAAGGCCCAGAACACCCCGCAGGCCACCGAGCTTGCGCAAACTCTCGAAGCCCAACTGCCGCCTGCCCAGCTGGCCGAGGCCCAACGCCTGTTGAAACAAGAACAGGCCGTTCGTGGCGCCTTGAGCCAGAACACGCTGGAACTGCATGCCCTGCAAGAAGAAGACGGCGAGGAATCCCTATGAAGTTGAATCCATTCATGAAGGCCGGCATCGGCCTGACGTTTGCGCTGATCTGGTCTTGCCCGACCCTGGCGGCAATCACCGAAACCAAGAATTTCGGTCTGGACGTAAAAATCACCGGCCAGTCCGAAGACGACCGTGACCTCGGCACTGCCAGCGGCGGCGACGTCAATGGCGTCGGTCTCGACCTGCGTCCCTGGGTCTACGGCGAAAGCGGCGCGTGGAGCGCCTACGCCATGGGTCAGGCCGTGACGTCCACCGACATCATCGAAACCGACACCTTGCAGCAGTCCGACAGCGACGGCACCCAGACCACCGACAACGGTGATCGCAAGACCAAGAAAAACTACCTGGCGATGCGCGAATTCTGGGTTGGCTACAGCGGCCTGACACCGTATCCGGGCGAGCAGTTGAAACTCGGTCGCCAACGCCTGCGCAACGACGACGGCCAATGGCGCGACACCAACATCGAAGCCCTGAACTGGACCTTCGACACCACACTGTTGCGCGCCAACGTCGGCGTCGCCGAACGCTTCAGCGAATACCGCACCGACCTCAAAGAGTTGGCGCCGAAAGACAAGGATCGCCTGCACCTCTACGCCGACGCGGCGTATCAGTGGACACCGGGCAACTGGGTCGGCATTCGCGGTCATCACACCCACGACGACGGCAAGCTCGACTACCCGGAACCGGGCGTGCCCGGCGACTCGCTGGACAAGAAACAGAACGGCGACATCAGCTGGCTCGGCCTCACCGCTGACAGCGACGCCTACAACTACCGCAACACCAACACCGTCAATTACTGGGGCAGCGTCACCGGCATGAGCGGCGACACCGACACGGTGAATCAGCTCAACGCCGACGGCTCGCGCCCGACGGAAGCCAAGCGCGGTGAAGACCTCAACGGCTGGGCCACCGATATCGGCGTGCGCCTGCGCCTCGATCTGCAATGGCAAGTGGGTGCAGCCTATGCTCGCGCCAGTGCCGATTACGAACAGAACGGCCTGGAAAGCAACCGCTCGAACTACACCGGTACTCGCTCGCGGGTTCACCGTTTCGGCGAAGCGTTCCGCGGCGAAATGAACAACATGCAAACCGCTACGTTGTTCGGTTCGTGGATGCTCAACGACGAATACGACGCCAGCGTGATCTACCACAAGTTCTGGCGCGTCGACGGCAACAAGCCGGTCGGCAGCAACGGCATCAACGCCGTCGAGAACGACACCGACCCAACCGGCGCGATTCTCTCCAGCACGTCCCTGCCGCTGGAAGATGGCAACAAAGACCTCGGCCAGGAAATGGACCTTGTGGTCACCAAGTACTTCAAGCAAGGCCTGTTGCCTGCCGCGCTGAGCCAGTCGATCGACGAACCGTCGGCCCTGGTGCGCTTGCGTGGCGGCGTGTTCAAGCCGGGCGATGCCTACGGCAAAGAAGTCGACTCGTACATGCACCGCGCGTTCATCGACGTGATCTGGCGCTTCTGATGCGAACCGCTAAGGGAGTTCCTGACATGAACAGTCCGAAGAGAGGCTCGTTGACCTTGCTGGCCGGCGCGATGCTGCTGGCAAGCTCGGCTTGCTTCGCCAACGTGGAACCGGCGGCTCCTAACCCGTTGAAGCCGGTAACCATGGCCAAGGAACTGCAACAGGCCAAGACCTACACCGTCAGCAGCGCCCCAACCGCGCCGCTGGAACTGGAAAAGCCGACACTGCCAGACACCACCGGCTACACCGCCGACGCCATCGCCGCGAAAATCGTGCGCACCAAGGCCGGCAAAATCAGCGTGCGTCGGATGATGCAAGAGAACGCGCTGAAGGACTTCATCGGCGGCGACAACAAGATGGCCGAGTGGGTGGTGCGTCAGCACGGTATCCCGCAGGCGATCTTCATCGACGACGGCTACATGAACCTCAAGGACCTGGCGAAGAAACTGCCCAAGCAGTACTTCAGCGAAACCTCGCCGGGCGTGTTCCTGGCGAAGTTGCCGATTGTGGTCGGTGAGAAAGGCATCCTCGAAATCGACAAGCAAACGCAAGAATTGCGCCTGTCCCAAGAGGCTGGTTCATTCCTGGTCAACGACGGCCAGCTGTTTGTGCGCGACACCAAAATCACAGGCTGGCGCGAGAAGGACAACGGCCCGGCGACGTTCAAGTCGCCGAAGGAATTCCGTCCGTTCCTGCTGGCCTGGGGCGGCACCCAGACCTACATCGCCAACAGCAAGATGGCCAGTTTCGGCTACGCCAACAGTAAGTCCTATGGCGTGAGTATTTCCCAGTACACGCCGAACATGGCCAAGGTGCTCAAGCGTCCTGAACCGACCGGCTGGATCATCGGTTCCGAGTTCTCGGACATGTGGTACGGCTTCTACTGCTACGAAACCCGCGACTTCGTGGTCAAGGGCAACACCTACAAAGACAACATCGTCTACGGCATCGACCCGCATGACCGTTCGCACGGCCTGATCATCGCCGACAACACCGTTTACGGGACCAAGAAGAAGCACGGGATCATCATTTCCCGTGAGGTCAACGACAGCTTCATCTTCAACAACCGCAGCTACGACAACAAGTTGTCGGGCCTGGTGATCGACCGGAACAGCGTCAACAACATCATTGCCTACAACGAGATCTACAAGAACCACACCGACGGCATCACCCTCTACGAGAGTGCCGACAACCTGCTGTGGGCGAACAAGGTGATCAGCAACCGTCGCCACGGCATCCGCATTCGTAACAGCGTGAACATTCGCCTGTACGAAAACCTGTCCATGGCCAACGGCCTGACCGGCGTCTACGGCCACATCAAGGACCTGAGCGACACCGACCGGGACATCAAGCTCGACCCGTTCGACGCCCAGGTGTCGCTGATCGTTGTCGGCGGCGAACTGGCCGGCAACGGCAGTGGCCCGCTGTCCATCGACTCGCCGCTGAGCGTCGAGCTGTATCGCGTGTCCATGCTTGCCCCGACCAAATCCAGCGGCATCAGCTTCAGCGGGATTCTCGGCGAGCGTCAGGATGAAATTCTCGACCTGCTGGTACGCCAGCAGAAAGCCGTGCTGATCGACCCTGTCGAACGCCAGACCGAAATGCGGGACTGAGGATAATTTTATGCACCCACACTTGATCAAATTACTCAGCCTGTCGGCCCTGACCGCCGGCATTCTCGCGGCCAGCGGCGGCGTTCGTGCAGATGAAGCCAAAGCGCCGACATTCAGCGCCGAACCGTGCTGCAACCTGTGCCCCGAAGCCCACGACGCGAAGAACTACACCACGCGTTATCAGCAGAACTTCACCACGCTGGTGCAGGCTCAGGGCGACTGGCTGTTCCGTACGCAAGAAGACTTGCGCACCGAATTCGACACCACCCCCGCCGGCTACAAACGCATGAAAGAACTGCACGATGCGTTCAAGAGCAAAGGCGTGGAGCTGGTGATTGTTTACCAACCCACTCGTGGCCTGGTAAACCGCAACAAGCTCAATCCGGAAGACAAGGCCAGGTTCGATTTCGACAAGGCGCTGAGGAACTACAAGACCATGCTCGGCCGCTTTGCCGCCATGGGTTACGTGGTGCCGGACCTGTCGCCGCTGACCAACGAGTCGCTGCCCGACACCCTGCCCGCCCACGACTTCTACTTCCGTGGCGACCAGCACTGGACGCCGTATGGCGCCCAGCGCACGGCAAAAATCGTCGGCGAGAAAATCAAGCAACTGCCTGAGTTTGCCGGCATTCCCAAGCGTGAATTCGAGAGCCACAAGTCGGGTCGCATGGGCAAGACCGGAACGTTGCACAACATGGCCGGTCAACTCTGTGGCACCAGCTACGCGATCCAGTACATGGATCAATTCACCACCGAGCCAAAAGGCGAAGCAGCGGATGGCGATCTGTTCAGTGACTCCGGCAACCCGGAGATCACCCTGGTCGGCACCAGCCACAGTGGCAAGAACTACAACTTCGCCGGTTTCCTCGAAGAGGCCATCGGCGCCGACATCCTCAACGTGGCGTTCCCCGGCGGTGGCCTGGAAGGTTCGATGCTGCAGTACCTGGGCAGCGAAGAGTTCCAGACCAAGCCGCCGAAGATTCTGATCTGGGAATTCTCGCCGCTCTATCGCCTCGACCAGGAAACCATCTACCGCCAGATGATGGCGCTGCTGGACAACGGTTGCGAAGGCAAGGATGCACAGATGTCCGGCAGCACCACGTTGAAACCGGGCAAGAACGAATTGATGGTCAACAGCAAGAACCTGAACCTGCAAAACAGCAGTCACCAGGTCGACATCCGTTTCGCCGATCCGTCGGTGAAAACCCTGCAAGCCACCCTCTGGTACATGAACGGTCGCCACGAGGACATCAAGATCGAAAAACCGGAAACCTCCGACACCGACGGGCGTTTCGCCTTTGAGTTGCGCACGGACGAAGACTGGGCCTCGCAGAATCTGCTGGCCGTCGAAATCCAGGGTCCTGAAGCAGGTGCCGCGCAGCAGAAAGTCGAAGCGAAAATCTGCAAACGCAACGTGTTCCCGAGTGCCGAGCAGCGTACTGCTTCGGTCGGGCAATGAGGCAATCATGCAAACCCGAACTTTGAAAAAGCTACTCGCGCCCTCCCTGCTGACGCTGGCCATGTTCGCCGGCGCCACCCAGGCCGCCGCGCCGCTGCGTCCGCCACAGGGTTACTTCGCGCCGATTGAAAAAATCAAAACCGGTGACAGCAAAGAAGGCTGTGACGCGATGCCGACGCCGTACACCGGCGCGCTGCAATTTCGCAGCAAATACGAAGGTTCCGACAAGGCCCGTTCGACCCTGAACGAGGTATCGGAAAAAGCCTTCCGCGACACCACCGCCGACATCACCAAGATCGAGCGCGGCACCAGCAAACGCGTGATGCAGTTCATGCGTGACGGTCGTCCGGAACAGCTCGAATGCACGCTGAACTGGTTGACCGCCTGGGCCAAGGCCGATGCGTTGATGTCCAAAGACTTCAACCACACCGGCAAATCGATGCGCAAATGGGCGTTGGGCAGCATGGCGTCTTCGTACATCCGCCTGAAATTCTCCGACTCGCATCCGTTGGCGAACCACCAGCAAGAGTCGCAGTTGATTGAAGCCTGGTTCAGCAAAATGGCCGATCAGGTGGTCAGCGATTGGGACAACCTGCCGCTGGAACAAACCAACAACCACTCGTACTGGGCCGCCTGGTCGGTGATGGCAACGTCCGTCGCCACCAACCGCCGCGACCTGTTCGACTGGGCCGTGAAGGAATACAAGGTCGGCGCCAATCAGGTCGACGCCCAAGGCTTCTTGCCCAACGAACTCAAGCGCCAGCAACGCGCCCTCGCCTATCACAACTACGCCCTGCCGCCGCTGGCGATGATCGCCAGTTTCGCTCAGGTCAACGGTGTGGATCTGCGTCAGGAAAACAACGGCGCGTTGAAACGTTTGGGTGATCGAGTGCTCGCCGGGGTTAAAGACCCGGACGAATTCGAGAACAAGAACGGCAAGGAACAGGACATGACCGACCTCAAGGTCGACTCGAAATTCGCCTGGCTCGAACCGTTCTGCACGCTCTACACCTGCTCGCCGGATGTGCTTGAGAAAAAGCACGAGATGCAGCCGTTCAAGACCTTCCGCCTCGGGGGTGACCTGACCAAGGTCTACGACCCGGCGAACGAAAAAGGCAAAGGTTCTTAACGCATAACCCCTGTAGGAGCGAGGCGTGCCCGCGAAGAACGATGACACGGTTCATCAGTTCCACCGCGTAACGGCCTTCGCGGGCAAGCCTCGCTCCTACAAGGATCGCGGTGGTTTGAATGCAATACATCTCCCCAGGTTTTTATTGGGGGGGTTTGGGGGGGCTGCGGCCCTTGACTGTTGGTTAAACATGGAGAGACCGGGATGGTATTTTCATCCAACGTGTTCCTGTTTTTGTTCCTGCCGATCTTTCTCGGCATGTACTACTTGAGCGGAATACGCTATCGCAACCTACTGCTGCTGATCGCCAGCTATGTGTTCTATGCCTGGTGGCGCGTGGACTTCCTGGCGTTGTTCGCCGCCGTCACGCTGTGGAACTACTGGATCGGCCTCAAAGTCGGCGCCGCAGGCGTTCGGACCAAACCGGCCCAGCGCTGGCTGCTGCTCGGCGTGGCCGTCGACCTGTGCATTCTCGGCTACTTCAAGTACGCCAACTTCGGTGTCGACAGCATCAACGCGATGATGACGTCGGTGGGTCTGTCGCCGTTCATCCTGACCCACGTGCTGTTGCCGATCGGGATCTCGTTCTACATCTTCGAGTCCATCAGCTACATCATCGACGTCTACCGTGGTGACACCCCGGCAACGCGTAACCTGATCGACTTTGCGGCCTTCGTGGCGATCTTCCCGCACCTGATTGCCGGCCCGGTGTTGCGTTTTCGCGACCTGGCCGACCAGTTCAACAACCGCACCCATACCCTCGACAAGTTCTCCGAGGGCTGCACGCGGTTCATGCAGGGTTTCATCAAGAAGGTCTTCATCGCCGACACCCTCGCGGTGGTGGCCGACCATTGCTTCGCCTTGCAGAACCCGACCACGGGCGATGCCTGGCTCGGCGCGCTGGCGTACACCGCGCAGTTGTATTTCGACTTCTCCGGTTACAGCGACATGGCCATCGGCCTGGGCTTGATGATGGGTTTCCGCTTCATGGAAAACTTCAAGCAGCCGTACATCAGCCAGTCGATCACCGAGTTCTGGCGTCGCTGGCACATCAGCCTGTCCACCTGGCTGCGTGACTACCTGTACATCACGCTGGGCGGTAACCGCAAAGGCACGCTGATGACCTATCGCAACCTGTTCCTGACCATGCTGCTCGGTGGTCTGTGGCACGGCGCGAACATCACCTACATCGTGTGGGGTGCGTGGCACGGCATGTGGCTGGCAATTGAAAAAGCCCTGGGCCTGAACACTTCGCCGCGCAGCATCAACCCGATCCGCTGGGCGCTGACCTTCCTGCTGGTAGTGATGGGCTGGGTGATCTTCCGCGCCGAAAACCTGCACGTCGCCGGCCGCATGTACGGCGCGATGTTCAGCTTCGGCGAGTGGTCGCTGTCGGAACTCAACGAGGCCAACCTCACCGGTCTGCAAGTGGCGACTCTGGTGGTGGCGTACGCAACCCTGGCGTTCTTCGGCATCCGTGACTTCTACAGCAACCAGCCACCGGTCAAGACCAAACCTGCGGTCAACGTCGAGGCGGATGGCCCTGCCGGTGCGACACCAGGAATGATCAAAGCCGTACCGGGCGACAACCCGGCCAGCATCCACCAACCGGGTTACACCGTTGGCGTTGAAGCCACCGTGCAACCGGCTTACTGGACGGCGGACTGGTCGCGTTACGTGATGCGCACGCTGGTACTGGTGCTGTTCATTGCCTCGATTTTCAAACTCTCGGCGCAAAGCTTCTCGCCGTTCCTTTACTTCCAGTTCTGAGGGATCTGACCATGACCCGCTCATTACGCATCTTCTATATCAGCCTGTTTATGGTGACCTTGCTGGTCCTGGGCCTGTGGTCGACGCGCAGCTTCTTCGGCTTCAGCACCAACGCCGATGCGACGGTGCTCAATGGCCGCTGGGCCAAGGCTGTCGAAACGCACTACGACGAAGAGTTCCCGATCAAGCGCCTGGGCACCAACCTCTGGGCTGCGCTGGATTTCAAACTGTTCAACGAAGGTCGTCCGGGCGTCGTGCTCGGTCGCGATCAGTGGTTGTACAGCGATGAAGAATTCAACCCGATCGTCAACGAAGAGTTGAACCTGCAAGGCAACTACGCGCTGGTCGAAGGCGTGCGCCAGGAACTGAAAGAGAAAGGCGTGAAACTGGTGATGGCGATCGTGCCGGCCAAGACTCGCCTGTATCCGGAACACCTGGGCGAAGTTAAGCCTTCGAGTATTCACGCCAATCTTTATGAGGACTTCCACGCTCGTCTGGCGGCCAACAAGATCCTCGCACCCGACCTGTATGGCCCCCTGCTGAAGGCCAAGCTCGACGGTCAGCAAGTGTTCCTGCGCACCGACACCCACTGGACCCCGGAAGGCGCGCAAATCGCCGCCCAGACCCTGGCCAAAACCATTGCCGAGAAAACCCCGCTCAGCGGCGAGCCTCAACGCTTCGTCACCGAGCCGGCAGAGAAAGTGACCCACAAGGGTGACCTGCGTTTGTTCCTGCCGCTCGACCCACTGTTCGAAAACCTGATGCCGGCGACCGAGCCGCTGCAGAAGCGCAACACCGTGGTGGCCGACGATCAGGCTGGCGGTGATGACGCGCTGTTCGCCAACACCGAAGTGCCGGTGGCCCTGATCGGCACCAGCTACAGCGCCAACCCGAACTGGAACTTCGTCGGCGCGCTGAAAGAAGCGCTGAACAGCGACGTGGTCAATTACGCCGAAGACGGCCACGGCCCGATTCTGCCGATGCTCAGCTACCTGAAAAGCGATGCCTTCAAGAACAGCCCGCCACAGGTGCTGATCTGGGAGTTTCCTGAACGTTATCTGCCTGTGAACAACGAAATCGGCGACGCCGACCCGCAGTGGGTCGCAGCGCTCAAAGAAGCCGGCGCTCGCCAACAAAACGTAGCCGTAAACACTAAATCCGAGACGCCCGACCGGGCGCAAAACTGAAAGAGAGGTACACCATGACTTTCACTACTACTCCTCGCCGTCTCGCCAAGACCTTTGCTCTGGCCGCAACCTTCAGCGTGCTGTCCATGAACGCCTTCGCCGCCGGTGACTCGGCGCTCTACGGTCCGACCGCGCCTAAAGGTTCGAGCTTCGTACGGGTCTATAACGCCGGTAACGCTGAAGTCAGCGCCACCGTCGGCAGCACCAGCCTGAGCGACGTCGCGCCGCTGTCCAGCACTGACTTCAGCTTCATGCCGGGCGGCGACTACAGCGCCAAGGTCGGCAGCCAGACCCTGCCAGTGAAACTGGCCGGCGATCACTATTACACCCTGGTCAACAACGCCAGCGGCGCGCCGCAACTGATCGAAGAGCCGCCGTTCAAGAACAAGCAGAAATCCCTGGTTCGCGTACAGAACCTGAGCGACAAGGCCCTGACCCTGAAAACCGCTGACGGCAAGACCGAAGTGGTCCCGTCCGTGGCCGCCAAGGGCCGTGGCGAGCGTGAAATCAACCCGGTCAAAGTCAGCCTGGCGCTATACGATGGCGCCACGAAAGTAGGCGACGTGAAACCGGTTGCCCTGGAACGCGGTGAAGCGGCGGTGCTGTACGTCACCGGCAACGGCAGCAGCCTGTCGCCAGTCTGGGTAAAACGCCCGGTTTCGACGCGCTAACAAATTTTTCCTGATTGCTGATGGCCCACAGGCCCGCTGAAAAAACGCGGTCCCCTGTAGGC
>NZ_JAGYGF010000027.1:0-73209 GCF_019947305.1 Pseudomonas sp. BF-RE-21
ATTACGGTGGGTCAGTCAATTTGATTTCGACTGACCCACCGTAATCGCGAGCAGGCTCGCTCCCACAGGGGGAATACCTATAACAACAATAAAAGCGTTATTCAGAGGCTGACTGTAATGGCCGCACCTGCCCCCGTTTTGTCCCACGACGCCATCATCCAGGACTCCTGGTCCCGTTGCCGCGCGTTCGGGCTCGATCATCAGAGTGCCCCGGCATTCGACCAGCTACCGGCGGCGGACATCGCGCAGTTGCTGGAAAGCCAGCATTCATTGGTGCAGACCACCCATCAGGAAGTCCTGCCCTACTACGAAAACATCCTCAGCAACTCCAATTGCCTGATCATGCTCGCCGACAATCAGGGCCAGGTCCTGACCTCCTGGGGCACCCAGCGCTTCATCGAGCCGAGCCTGACTCGCGGCTTCAGCGCCGGCGCCAGCTGGATGGAGCGTTGCAGCGGCACCAATGCCATCGGCACCGCCCTGGCCTGTGAGCAGGCGGTGCACATCGAGCACGATGAACACTTCCTCAAGGCCAACCGCTTCATGACCGGTTCCGCCGCGCCGATTTTCGATGCCGAACGCAAGGTCATCGCGGTGCTGGATGTGTCCAGTGACAGTTACCTGCCGCCGTCCCACACCCTCGGCATGGTCAAGATGATGAGCCAGACCGTGGAAAACCGGCTGATCCTCAACCTGTTCCACGGCCAGCACTTTCAACTGACGTTCAACACCGGGTTGAACAATCTCGACAGCCAATGGGCGGGATTGTTGATTTTCGATGAGACCGGCCAGGTGCTCTCAGCCAATCGCCGCGCCGACAATCTGCTGGGCATCAGCCTGTCGCGGGTCAGTGTCGAAAGCCTGTTCAAGGTCTCGTTGCTGGAACTGCTGAATCAGCCGGACGGCCTGCCCTTCTCCCTCCAGGCGTCCGGGCGCAACCGCTTCCAGTGCCTGTTGAAGCGGCCGAAACAGGCGCCGATCCAGGCAAGAATGTTCGCCGAGCCCGCCGTGGCGACACCCGCACCCGCCGCCATCAGCCTCAATACCCTGCATTTCGGCGACAGCCGAGTGGAAAAAGCCGTGCGCCAGGCCGAGCGCCTGCTGGAGAAAGACATTCCGCTGTTGATCCACGGCGAAACCGGGGTCGGCAAGGAAGTGTTCGTCAAAGCGCTGCATCAGGCCAGTTCTCGCAGCAAACAACCATTCATTGCCGTCAACTGTGCAGCGATCCCCGCCGAACTGGTGGAGTCCGAGCTGTTTGGCTACGAGAAAGGCGCGTTTACGGGTGCCAATCAGAAAGGCAGCATCGGGCTGATTCGCAAGGCCGACAAAGGCACGCTGTTTCTCGATGAAATCGGTGACATGCCATTGCCAACCCAAGCCCGGCTATTAAGGGTGTTGCAGGAGCGCTGCGTGCAGCCGGTGGGCAGCAGCGAGCTGTTCCCGGTGGACATCCGCATTATCTCGGCGACTAACCGCTCGTTGCGCGAGCAGGTTCAGTTGGGACGGTTTCGCGAAGACCTGTATTACCGGATCGGCGGCTTGACCCTGGAATTGCCGCCGCTCAGGGAACGCAGCGACAAGCAGGCGCTGTTCAAACGCTTGTGGGAACAACACCGTGAACCGTCGCAGTGGGCCGGGCTGAGCCGTGAGGTGATGGAATTGTTCGGCCGTCATCCGTGGCCGGGGAATTTAAGGCAGGTCAGCAGCGTGATGCAGGTGGCGCTGGCCATGGCGGAAGAGCAACCGGTGCGGCCGGAGCATTTGCCGGATGATTTTTTTGTCGATCTGGAGATGGAGCCGGTCGAGGTGGATGAACCGCTGGCGGTTGATTTGAATGATGTGGAGGATTTGAATCGGCAGTTGCAGGCGGCTGGGGGGAATATTTCCCATCTGGCGCGGCGGCTGGGGGTCAGTCGCAACACCCTCTATAAAAGGTTGCGTCAATCAGACAGCTGACCGCTGCGCGGTCAATCGCCGGCAAGCCGGCTCCTACAGGGGTCGAGTCGTTCGCGAATGTTGTGTACGACTCGCCCCCTGTAGGAGCCAGCTTGCTGGCGATGACGTCAGCCGCAACTCCACATCCCTGATGCCCATACGAAAAACAAAAACCCGCACAAGGCGGGTTTTGTTTGTAACGAACGCAGCAATCAGTCAGCCAGACGCCAGGTCGTACCACCCTTGCCGTCTTCCAGCACCACACCCATCGCGGTCAGTTGATCGCGAATACGGTCGGATTCCGCCCAGTCCTTACCGGCGCGAGCCGCCAGACGCGCAGCAATCAGCGCATCAACCTCAGCCGCATCAACCCGCCCTTCGGCACCGGCCTGCAGGAAGTCATCGGCCTCAAGCTGCAACACACCCAGCACGCTCGCCAGTTCTTTCAGACGCGCCGCCAGACCCGCCGCCGCATCCAGATCGCTCTCGCGCAGACGGTTGATCTCGCGAACCATCTCGAACAGCACCGCGCAGGCTTCCGGCGTGCCGAAGTCGTCGTTCATCACCTGGGTGAAGCGCTCGACGAACGCTTCGCCACCAGCAGGCGCGACAGTCGGCAGGCCTTTCAACGCATGGTAGAAACGCTCGAGTGCGCCTTTGGCGTCCTTGAGGTTGTCTTCCGAATAGTTGATCGCGCTGCGGTAGTGGCTCGACACCAGCAGGTAACGCACGACTTCCGGATGGTACTTTTCCAGCACGTCGCGAATGGTGAAGAAGTTGTTCAAGGACTTGGACATCTTCTCGCCATTGATGCGAATCATGCCGCAATGCATCCACGCGTTGGCGTAGGTCTTGCCGGTGGCCGCTTCGCTCTGGGCGATTTCGTTTTCATGGTGCGGGAACTCAAGGTCGCTGCCGCCGCCATGAATGTCGAAGGTCTCGCCCAGGCAGCAGGTCGACATCACGGAGCACTCGATGTGCCAGCCCGGACGACCGTCGCCCCACGGCGATGGCCAGCTCGGTTCACCCGGCTTGGCGCCTTTCCACAGCACGAAGTCCAGCGGGTCCTGCTTGGACTCGTCGACTTCGATCCGCGCGCCGATGCGCAGGTCTTCGATCTTCTTGCGCGACAGCTTGCCGTAGCCCATGAACTTGGCGACGCGGTAGTACACGTCGCCATTGCCCGGTGCGTAGGCGTAACCCTTGTCGATCAGGGTCTGGATCATGGTCTGCATACCAGCGATGTGATCGGTGGCCCGCGGTTCCATGTCCGGCTTGAGGATGTTGAGGCGCGCCTCGTCCTCGTGCATCGCGGTGATCATGCGCTCGGTCAGCACGTCGAACGGCTCACCGTTCTCCTTGGCCCGATTGATGATCTTGTCTTCAATGTCGGTGATATTGCGCACATACGTCAGGTTATAACCGCTGAACCGCAACCAGCGGGTCACCAGGTCAAACGCGACCATGCTGCGGCCGTGGCCAATGTGGCAGTAGTCGTACACGGTCATCCCGCAGACGTACATGCGCACATTGTTGCCATCCAGCGGTTTGAATACTTCTTTGCTCTTGGTGAGCGTGTTGTAGATCGAAAGCACGTTAGAGGTTCCTTGAATCACTGGCCCCACGAATCACGCAAGGTCACGGTACGGTTGAATACCGGAGCACCTGGTTTCGAGTCCTTGATATCCGCGCAGAAGTAACCTTCGCGCTCGAACTGGAAACGGTCTTCCGGCTGTGCATTGCCCAGCGAGGGTTCAGCACGACAACCAGTGAGTACTTGCAGCGAATCAGGGTTGATGTTGTCCAGGAAACTGGCGCTGTCTTCGGCCTTTTCAGGGTTCGGCGAGCGGAACAGGCGATCGTACAGACGCACTTCGCACTCGACGCTGGCCGCGGCCGGCACCCAGTGAATCACGCCTTTGACCTTGCGGCCTTCAGGGTTCTTGCCCAAGGTTTCCGGGTCGTACGAGCAACGCAGTTCGACGATGTTGCCATCGGCGTCCTTGATCGCTTCGTCGGCACGGATCACATAGCTGCCACGCAGACGCACTTCGCCGGCCGGTTCCAGGCGCTTGTAGCCTTTTGGCGGCTCTTCCATGAAGTCATCGCGGTCGATGTAGATTTCACGGGCGAACGGCAGCTTGCGCACGCCGAGTTCTTCTTTCTGCGGGTGACGAGGCAGTTCGAGGTGGTCGACCTTGTCTTCCGGGTAATTGGTGATCACGACCTTCAGCGGACGTAGGACGCACATGGCGCGCGGGGCGTTCGCGTCGAGGTCCTGACGGATGCTGAACTCAAGCATGCCGAAGTCAACCACGCCGTCGGAACGGTTGGTGCCGATCATGTCGCAGAAATTGCGGATCGACGCCGGGGTGTAGCCGCGGCGGCGGAAGCCGGACAGCGTGGACATGCGCGGATCGTCCCAGCCATTGACGTGCTTCTCGTCCACAAGCTGCTTGAGCTTGCGCTTGCTGGTGATGGTGTAGTTCAGGTTCAGGCGGCTGAACTCGTACTGGCGCGGGTTCGCCGGCACCGGCAGGTTCTCGAGGAACCACTCGTACAGCGGACGGTGGCTTTCGAATTCCAGGGTGCAGATCGAGTGAGTGATGCCTTCGATGGCGTCCGACTGACCGTGGGTGAAGTCGTAGTTCGGGTAGATGCACCACTTGTCACCGGTCTGGTGGTGATGCGCATGGCGGATGCGATACATGATCGGATCGCGCAGGTTCATGTTCGGCGAAGCCATGTCGATCTTGGCCCGCAGCACACGTGCGCCGTCCGGGAACTCGCCGGCGCGCATGCGAGCGAACCAGTCGAGGTTTTCTTCGACGCTGCGATCACGGAACGGGCTGTTGCGGCCCGGCTCGGTCAGAGTGCCACGGTATTCCTTGGCCTGTTCAGGGCTCAGGTCGTCAACATAGGCCTTGCCGGCCTTGATCAGTTCAACGGCCCAGTCGTGCAACTGGTCGAAATACTGCGAGGCATAGCGCACTTCGCCGGACCATTCGAAACCCAGCCATTTGACGTCGCTTTCGATGGCGTCGATGTATTCCTGGTCTTCCTTGGCCGGGTTGGTGTCGTCGAAACGCAGGTGGGTGACGCCGCCAAACTCCTGGGCCAGACCGAAGTTCACACAGATCGACTTGGCGTGACCGATGTGCAGGTAGCCGTTGGGCTCAGGCGGGAAACGGGTGACGATCTGCGTGTGCTTACCCGAGTCCAGGTCCGCCTGGATGATCGGGCGCAGGAAATTGACCGGCACGGCAGGGCCGGTCTTGGAATTCGAGGTAGGGTCGACAGTGGGCTTGCTCATAGGATCCTTGAACGTACAAGTGCGCGGCCGGAACACGGGCCTGATAAAACAAAGCCGCTATCATAGCCGAAGCCGTCAAGTCGCTGACAGTACAGGCCCGAAAACGGCTGCATTTAATCGGATGCAAATGAAAAACAGCCTCGAAATTGGCGTCTGTCGCGCTAAACTGCGCACCTTGGCCGACATCGGCCGGACCGGTTGAGGGCTCGACAGCCCTGAAACCCACGAATTCCCAGAAAACGCATTTCCAAAAAAGAGTCTCTGATCATGACCCAAGTCAAACTGACCACCAACCACGGCGACATCGTCCTGGAACTGAACGCCGAGAAAGCCCCGATCACCGTGGCCAACTTCATCGAGTACGTTAAAGCCGGTCACTACGAAAACACTGTTTTCCACCGCGTCATCGGTAACTTCATGATCCAGGGCGGCGGTTTCGAGCCAGGCATGAAAGAAAAGAAAGACAAGCGCCCAAGCATCCAGAACGAAGCCGACAACGGTCTTTCCAACGACAAGTACACCGTCGCCATGGCCCGCACCATGGAGCCGCATTCGGCTTCCGCCCAGTTCTTCATCAACGTCGCTGACAACAGCTTCCTGAACCACAGCGGCAAGAACGTTCAGGGCTGGGGCTACGCAGTGTTCGGCAAAGTGACCGCCGGTACCGAAGTTGTCGACAAGATCAAAGGCGTGTCCACCACCTCCAAGGCCGGCCACCAGGACGTACCAGCAGACGACGTGATCATCGAGAAAGCCGAGATCATTGAGTGATATTGCTGATTTCAGACTTGCATCTGGAAGAGGAGCGCCCGGACATCACCCGGGCGTTTCTGGATTTGCTCGCCGGACGCGCCCGCTCGGCGAGTGCGTTGTACATCCTCGGCGACTTTTTCGAAGCGTGGATTGGCGACGATGCCATGACGCCCTTCCAGCGTTCCATCTGCCAGGCCCTGCGCGACCTCAGCGACAGCGGCACGGCGATTTTTCTGATGCACGGCAATCGTGACTTCATGCTCGGCCAGGCCTTTTGCAAACAGGCCGGTTGTACGCTGTTGAAGGACCCGAGTGTCGTGCAGTTCAACGGTGAGCCGGTGCTCTTGATGCACGGCGACAGCCTCTGCACCCGCGACGAGGCATATATGAAGCTGCGTCGTTACCTGCGCAACCCGATCACCCTGTTCATCCTGCGCCACTTGCCGTTGCGCACCCGCCATAAACTGGCGCGCAAACTGCGCAGCGAAAGCCGTGCGCAGACGCGGATGAAGGCCAATGACATTGTCGATGTCACGCCGGACGAAGTGCCACGGGTGATGCAGGCCTATGGCGTGAAAACCCTGATCCACGGGCACACCCATCGCCCGGCCATCCACAAGTTGCAGATTGGCGAGCAAGCGGCCAAGCGCATTGTGCTGGGGGATTGGGATCGCCAAGGGTGGGCGTTGCAGGTGGATGAGAGCGGGTTTGCGTTGGCGCCGTTTGACTTCACCCCGCCGCCACAACTCGCATCCCCCACGAGCTAACGCCAAACACTGGAACCTTGTAGGAGCGAGGCTTGCCCGCGAAGGCATCGTGTCAGTCAACATCAATGCTGAATGATCCGACGCCTTCGCGGGCAAGCCTCGCTCCTACAGGGATTCGCTCAATGGCCGGAGGCCGCGGGCCCGGCCTTTGCCGCAAACGGCGGTTTCGCCAGCCACACCAGCACGATCAACCCCATGAACGCCCACCCCAACAACGTAAAGTAATCCACGGTGGAGAGCATGTACGCCTGACTGGTCAGCACATGATCGAGCTGCGCATACGCCGGGTTGTTCGCGCCGCCCAGCGCATTCAGGGCCTCGCGGGTCGCCGGTTCGTAGGTGCTGATGCTCTCGCTCATGTACGCATGATGCTGATCCGCCCGGCGAATCCAGATCCACGTGGTCAACGACGCCGCAAAACTGCCGCCCAGGGTCCGCAGGAACGTCGCGAGGCCGGCGCCATCGGCGATCTGGCTCGGTGGCAGGTCCGACATCAAAATGCTCAGGGTTGGCATGAAGAACAGCGCCACGCCAATGCCCATGAACAACTGCACCAGGGCGATGTGCTGGAAGTCCACTTCGTTGGTGAACCCGGCGCGCATGAAGCAGCTGAGGCCAATCGCCAGGAACGCCAGGCCCGCCAATAACCGCAGGTCGAACTTGTGCGCGTACTTGCCGACAAACGGCGACAGGATCACCGGCAGAATCCCGATTGGCGCAACCGCCAGCCCGGCCCACGTTGCCGTGTAGCCCATCTGCGTTTGCAGCCATTGCGGCAGAATCAGGTTGATGCCGAAGAACCCGGCGTAACCCAACACCAGCACAATCGTGCCGATGCGGAAGTTGCGATACGCGAACAAGCGCAGGTTGACCACCGGGTGTTTGTCGGTCATTTCCCAGATCACGAACACCGCCAGCGCAATCGCGGAAATGGCCGCGCCGATGAGGATGAAATTCGATTCGAACCAGTCGAGGTCGTTGCCCTTGTCGAGGATCACCTGCAATGCGCCGACACCGATGATCAACGTGATCAGGCCGACGTAATCCATCGGCTGATAACTGGTCACCACCGGCCGCGCCTTGAGCTGCGAACGCACCACCATCACCGCGAAAACCCCGATTGGCACGTTGATGAAGAAAATCCACGGCCAGCTATAACTGTCGGTAATCCAGCCACCCAGAATCGGCCCGGCAATCGGCGCCACCACCGTGACCATCGCCAGCAACGCCAGGGCCATGCCGCGCCTGGCGGGGGGATAGACCGCGATCAGCAGCGTCTGGGTCATCGGGTACAACGGCCCGGCCACCAGACCTTGCAACACCCGAAAGCCAATCAGCTCCGGCATCGAGGTAGAGATACCGCAGAGAAACGAAGCCAGCACAAACAGGATCGTCGCCCACAGAAACAGTTTCACTTCGCCAAATCGCCGACTGAGCCAGCCAGTCAGCGGCAGCGCAATCGCATTGCTCACCGCAAACGAGGTGATCACCCAAGTGCCCTGCTCCGAACTCACGCCCAGGTTGCCGGAAATCGTCGGCAACGCCACGTTGGCGATGGTGGTGTCGAGCACTTGCATGAAAGTCGCCAGCGACAGGCCGATGGTGCTGAGCAGCAGGCTGGGCGGGGTGAAAGACGCGTTATTGCTCATCGCGGATCCTTTG
The DNA here is from genome assembly GCF_019947305.1 of Pseudomonas sp. BF-RE-21. Taxonomy (NCBI): domain Bacteria; kingdom Pseudomonadati; phylum Pseudomonadota; class Gammaproteobacteria; order Pseudomonadales; family Pseudomonadaceae; genus Pseudomonas; species Pseudomonas sp. BF-RE-21. The sequence goes on from NZ_JAGYGF010000027.1 coordinate 8,434, forward strand.
AAACCTGATGGGCGCTGCGCCCATTAAAGACGCAGCTGACCTTGTAGGAGTGAGCCTGCTCGCGATAACGGTGGCTCATTCAACAATGATGTTGAATGTTAATCCGCCATCGCCGGCAAGCCGGTCTCGCTCCCACAGGGTCGGTGTCAGCGTTGCGCGGTTTTGCTGACCGCTGCGCTGTTGTCGTGAATCAACTGCGTGATCATCGCGTCGGCCTCGGCCAACTGACGGTCGTAGACGCTGGTGCTGAACGACGCCTTTTGCGGCGGCTGTTGCGCCAGCACCGGGCCGCTCTGGTCGCGCAGGTTCACATCGACCTGAGTCGACAGGCCCACGCGCAACGGGTGCTTGGCCAGTTCTTCGGCGTTGATGTGAATCCGCACCGGCACACGTTGCACGATCTTGATCCAGTTCCCGGTGGCGTTCTGCGCCGGCAGCAGGGCAAACGCGCTGCCGGTGCCAGCGCCGAGGCTGTCGATGGTGCCGCTGAATTTCACGTCGCTGCCGTACAGGTCAGCCTGGATATCCACCGGTTGGCCAATGCGCATGTCGCGCAGTTGGGTTTCCTTGAAGTTGGCGTCGATCCACAACTGATCCAGCGGAATCACCGCCATCAGCGCGGTGCCCGGCTGAACCCGCTGACCGAGTTGTACCGAGCGCTTGGCGACGTAACCGGTCACCGGTGCAATCAGAGTGCTGCGGGAATGGTTCAGGTACGCCTGGCGCAATTGCGCGGCGGCCGACATCACGTCCGGGTGCGACGACACCACGGTGTCATCCACCAGGGCGCTGGTGGTTTTCAGTTGCTGTTTGGCGTTGGCCAGGGCGTTTTGCGCCGAGGTCAGGTCATCGCGAGCGTGGGACAGTTCTTCCTGGGAAATCGCCCCGCCCGCCGCGAGATTTTTCCGGCGATTGAAGTTGTCCTGGGCCTTCTGCACTTCCGCCTGCTGGGCATTGACCTGGGCTTTCATGCCGTCGACATTGCTGTACAAGCCGCGCACCTGACGCACGGTGCGAGCGAGGTTGGCCTGGGCACTTTGCAGACCGACTTCGGCGTCGTTCGGGTCGAAATTCACCAGCACCTGGCCTTCATGAACCAGGTCGCCGTCATCTGCGCCGATGCTGACCACGGTGCCGGTGACCAGCGGCGTGATTTCCACCACGTTGCCGTTCACATAGGCGTCGTCGGTGCTTTCGTTCCAGCGCCCGAAGAATTCGTGATAACCCCAGACGCCGACACCGGCAAGGACCACCACGATGGCCAGGACCACCAGCATGACTTTGCGTTTGCGCGGGTTGCTGGTGTCCTGCGGGTTGCCGGAGGTTTGTGTGTTTTGTGCAGTGGCCATGACCATTACCTTGAATTAGTTGTGCTGCGTGGCTGGGGTTGCGTTGGCCGCGGTCAGGGTTTCGCCCTGAAAACCGCCGCCCAGCGCCTGCATCAGTTGGATCGACAGGTCGATCTGCTCGGCATTCAGGTTGGCCAGCTGACGCTGGGCCTGGAGCAATTGCTGCTCGATGCTGAGCACGTCCAGGTAGTTGCCGATGCCGGAACCGTACCGCTGGACCACGGTGTTGTAAGAATCCTGGGCAATGTCGGTGGCGTGCTGCTGAGCGCCGATCTGCCGGCCGATGTCACGCAACTGGTTGATGGTGTCGCTGACATCACCGAGGGCTTTCACCAGGCTTTTGTTGTACTGCGCAACGGCGAGGTCGTAATCGGCGTCGCGGGCATCGAGGTCGGCGCGCAGGCGGCCGCCGTCGAAAATCGGCAGGGAAATGGTCGGTGCGATGTTGAAGAAACGACTGGCCGAACCGAACATCGCGTCACCCAGCAACGATTCGGCACCGGCCGCCGCGCTGAGGTTCAGGTTGGGATAGAACCGGGTCTTGCCGGCGTCGATGTTCTTGCTGGCCGCCTCGACCCGCCAGCGCGCGGCCACCAGGTCGGGACGACGACCGAGCAACTCGGCGGGCAGGACCGACGGCAAAGCCACGGCGCTGGCCTGAAGAATCTTCGGCCGGGCGATTTCGTTGCCGCGATCCGGTCCTTTGCCGAGCAAGACTGCCAAGGCGATTTTCGCGCTTTGCAGGCGTTTCTCGGCGTCGATCAGGCTGGCTTCAGACGTGGCTTCCAGGCTTTCGGTTTGCTGGAACTGGTACTGGCTGTCGATCCCGGAGCTCAGGCGACGCTGGCTCAGTTCGAGCATTTGCCGGGTGCGCTTGAGGTCTTCGTTGGCCAGGTCATAAACGATGTGCGCCTGCCCCAGATCGCTGTAGGCGCGGGCGACGTCGGCAGACAGCGTCAACTGCGCGGCCTGCTGATCGACTTCGGCAGCGCGGGCCTGGCCCAACGCGGCTTCCCAGGCGTCGCGCTGACCGCCCCAGAGGTCGAAGTTGTAATTGAAACTGGCGCCGATGTTGCGCACGGTGGAGTAGGCATCGCCCTCGCCCCTCGGGTCTTGATCCCGGGCCAGACGCGAACGGCTGACGCCGGCGCTGGCATCGAGGGTCGGCATCCGCGCGGCGTCGGCGGCATACGCGGCGGCGCTGGCCTGATGGGCGCGGGCGTCGGCGATCTGCATGTCGGGGCTGTCGTGCAGGGCTTCGCGGATCAGACCGTCGAGCTGCGGGTCGCCGAGGCTTTTCCACCAGTCGCTTTTCGGCCAGGCCGCAGGCGACAGGGTCACGCCGCTGAGTGATTGCCCGGCCTTGAGGTCTTTCGCATCGAGGCTTTTGCCTTCGGTGGTCAGGCCGCTGTAGCTGGCGCAACCGGCCAGGGTCATGGCCGCGAGCACCAGGCTCAGGCCGGCGCGCAAGGTTTTGCTGCTCATTTGTCACCTACCCGCAGCAGCGTGATCGAGTCACCGGCTGCCACCAAAATTTTCTTCAGGATCTGTTCCAGGGTTTTCAGCTCATCCGGAGTGATCGCACCGGCCAGTTCGTTCATCGCGTCGGCGCCGATCACCGGCAAGCGGTCAGCCAACTGCTGGCCTTGCTCAGTCAACACAAGCTGCACCTGACGGCGGTCCGCTTCGGAGCGTTGGCGGGCGAGGAAACCTTTCTGTTCCAGACGATCGAGCATGCGGGTCATCGAGCCACTGTCGAGCGACAGGTGCCGGCACAGTTCGGCCGGGGTATCGACGCCGTATTGGGCGATGATGATCAGCACTTTGAACTGCGCGGCGGTGATGCCGTGGGGTTCCATGTGCGTGTCGATGATCCGGTCCTTGAGCAGCGCGGCGCGCCCGAGCAGGAGACCGAGATGGCAGTTCTTGAATTCGTCCGGGGTGAAATGTTTCATCTGACCACCAATTAGCTGCCTAGGCAGAGAATGTATGTCGAGATGTTACTGCCTAGGCAGCCAATGTCAACGTAATAGTTAGGTTGCTTTGTATTTGATGGATAAATGGTGCGGATTTTTGTGGTGAACACACTGACGCCATCGCGAGCAGGCTCGCTCCCACATTGGTTCTGCGGTGTACACAAATCCACTGTGGGAGCGAGCCTGCTCGCGATGGCAGCAACTCGGTTTCGGAAAGGACGGGACCTAGAAATCCCGCTTGTAGAAGATATCCAGCGAACTGGCCACGCCACCCGCCGCTTCGAGGTACACCTTCTTGCTCAGCTTGTAGCGCAGGGCAATGGTGTTGGCCGGTTCAAACACGCCAACGCCATAACGCAGGCTGAGCTTCTCGGAGATATTGCCGCTGGCGACCACACTCGTCGTATTGCCGCTGCCCTCGGTATCGAGCTGGAAATCCTGAATCCCCAGATCGCTGGCCAGTTTGCCGGTCACCCCGGCACTGCCCATCAGGCCCAACCCCAGCGCGGCCTGCGCCAGCATGTTGTTGTCTTCACCGGTGGTGCTCAGCGGACGCCCGAGCACCAGATAGGACAAGGCCTGTTCCTGGCTCATCGCCGGTTCGGAGAAGATCTGCGTGGTCGGCTGCTCGGCGCTGCCGCTCAGGCGAATACCGGCGATGACGTCGTCGGTCTGGCGAATCGCCTCGATGTCCAGGTACGGCTGATCGATCGGGCCGGCAAACAGCAAACGCGCCCGACGCACTGTCAGCCGCTGGCCGTAGGCCCGGTAACGCCCGTCGTTGAGCCACAGCTCGCCGCGGGTGTCCATGTTGTCGCCGATGTGCACGTGCCCTTGCAGGTTGGCGGTCAGGCCAAACCCGGCGAAGCTGAGTTTGTCTTCGCCGACCGCCACGTCGATGTCCATTTTCATCGCCAGCGGCGGTTTGCCCTCTTCGGTCTGCGTGCCAATGATCACCGTGTCATCGGAGACCTTGACCGTCGACGGCGGCAACTCGCGAACGGTGATTTCGCCTTTTGGCACCAGCACTTTGCCAGCGATGGCCAGCTCGTCGCCCTTCATCGAAATCTTCAAGTCCGGCGCCACTTCGAGCTTGGCGTACGGTTCGACAGTGACCGGCAACTGCGTGCCTTTGAGCGCCAGGTCCACCACCAGCGCCTGACCCCAAGCGATGTTGCCGGTCAAGCTGCCCTGCCCGCTCTTGCCGCTTTTCCAGCCACCGTTCAACTGCACGGTTTCGCCGGCGATCAGCGCTTGAAGCTGCAATGCTTCAAGGTCCATCGGCAATTCAGGACCGGAAATCTCGCCGTCGCTGAGCAACAGGTTGCCGTTGACCAAAGGCGCCAGCAGCCCACCAGAAATCGTGCCGCTGCCATTCAGGCGTCCGGTGAGCTTCTCGACCATCGGCACAAACGGTCGCGCCACGGACAGGTCGAGGCCATTGAGGCGGAACGCGCCGGTCAGCGGTTTGTTCTTCGGCAATGGATTGATCTGCGCCTGCACACTCAATTCGCCGAGCTTGCCGCCGACGAAGTTGAGGTCGGTGTCGATGCGCTTGGGCGTGAGTTTGCTGGTGAGTTTCAGGGCCTGGTAGGGGAAGTCCAGCCACTGATCCTTTTCCTTGATGCGCAGGGTGCCGCCGCTGGCATCAAGGCTGATCTGGCCGTTCGGGCCGCTGGCCGGAAGGTCCAGTTGCAGATCGGCGTTGAGCCGGCCCTTCCAGGCGAAATCCTTCGGCAGCCATTGCGCAAGGCTTTCAATCGGGAATTGCTTGAGGTGATAACGCAACTTCGGTTCCGGCATCAGGCGCTGGTCTTCACCGCACAAACTGGCCGGGCCGGACATCCAGCAATGGGCGCCGAAGTTGATTTTGCCGTCCGCCAGCCGTTCGAGTTTCGCCGGGTTTTGCAGCTTCCAGTCCTGGCCACCGGCCTGAATGTCTCCGCTGGCCAAACGTCCGCGCCAGTTGCCTTTGTCCAGATTGCCGTCGAGGCCCAGGGCCAGTTTCAGTTGCGGGCCTTGCAGGTCGAGCGTCAGTTTCTGGTTTTTGATATCGCCCTGACCGCTGGCCGTCAGCGTGCCCAGCGACGTGTCGCCGGCCTGGATGCCCGAGCCCTTGAAATCGATTTTCGCCCGTTGCGCGCTGTCGAGCGTGGCGTCGAGATTCAGGCTTTGCAGGCGATTATCTTCGAACACCAGTTGCGTGCCTTGCAGCCCGAGCTTGCCTTGCGGTGCCTTGAGCGTGCCGGCGACATCGACGCGACCATTGAGCTGGCCGCGCAGTTGCGGCCACAGCTGCGCCAGGCGCGACAGCTTGATGTCGATCTGGCCGGCGAGTTTCTGTTGCAGGCTGCCTTTGCCGGTGATGCTGTTGTCACCGAGGCGGATTTGCAGCGCGCTGAGGTTCCATTGCTCGCCGCTACCATCGGCCTTGGCTTGCAGGATGGCCGGCTGGCCACGCAGTTTGCCCTTCAGATCGAGGTCCGCGTTCAGGCTGAGTTGTTCATTCTTCATCTCGCCTTTGCTGCGCAGCGGTCCGGCCAGGGTGCCCGGCAATTCCGCGACCCAATACGCCGGGTTGATCGCCGACAGGTCCAGCGCGGTGTCCCAGGCAATGCCATCGGCAAATTGCAGGTTCAGGTGGCCTTCGGCCTTGCCCTGCCCGGCTTCGAGCTGGATTTGTTGCAGGTAGATTTTCGTCAGGTCGCCGGCGAACGGGCTGCTCAGGCTGAACGCCCCGGCCGGGCCATCCAGTGCAGCCTTGAAGTTGCCGAGGTATTTGCCGTCGGTGTAAGAGACTTCGCCGTTGAAGCTACGCAACGCCACTTCAGGTTCGTCGATCAGCGGATAGAGCCGGTGCCAGGGGAAATCCAGCCAGTCGATTTTCGCCGTGGCGTTCAGGCCTTTACTCCAGTCCAGAACACCCGTGAGTTTGAGACTTTGCTTGTCGTTGGCGGTCAGGTCCAGCGCGGCGATCTGTGCGCCGTTGGCGTCGACTTTGCCTTGCAGCATCAGTGCAACCGGGCCTTGCTCAGCGGGCAGCGTGGCGTTGCCGCGCAACTGGTAGCCGTTTTTCAGGTCGCCGTCGCCGGTCAGTTCAAGCTGATTGAGTTGCAGGGTGTCCGGCAGGTCCGCACTGGGTTTGAAGCCGTCGGCGACGATCCGCACCTTGGCCGGCAGGTTGTCCACCAGCGGCTGCAACTCGCCGGTCAGTTGGCCGTTCAGGTAACCGCTGCTGTCGGCGGTGAGCTTCAGGGTTTTCAGCAGGTCGCCGTTGATTTTCAGCGTCAGCGCCCAGGGCTCGGGCGCCGGCAGGGTCAGTTTGCCTTCAGCCTTGAGCGGCCAGTTGCCGTTGGGTTGCAGGAGGCCGGACAGATTCAGGCTGAGGTCGTCGCGTTGCAGTTGCACCGAGTCGATCTGCATCCCCTGCTCGGTCCAGTGCGCCGCCAGTTGCAGGCCTTTGAGTTCTTCGCTGCCGTTGAACAGCAAGCTGCCGACCTGCACGTCGCCCAGCTCGATGGCCAGTGGCAATTTCAGGTCCGGCAAGGTGATCGGTCCGCTGCTCTGCTCTTCAGGACCCGGTGGAAATTGCAGGCTGACCTGATCGGTTTTCAGTTGCTCGATGCACAGGGCCATGCGCGTCAGGCACAACGGCGACCAGGCGAAAATCACTTTGCTCAGTTCAACCCGGCTGGTGTCCTGCTGCCAGACCAGATGATCGGCGCTCCACTGGCCGCCCAGACGGCCCTGGAAATTCTCGACCGTCAAACCCGGCACAAAACCGAGCGCCCAGCGGCTGCCCGTCGCGGTGCCCAGCACCGTGGTCACGGCCAGCAGCACCAGCATCAGCAGCGCCAGAATCGTCAGCAGCGTTACTTTCAAACCACGCTTCACAGCTCAGGCCCCATGGAAAAGTGCAGTCGTATGCCGCCGTCGTCGTCCATCGCGTGGGCCAGGTCGAGGCGAATCGGCCCCACCGGCGACACCCAGCGCACGCCGATACCGACGCCGGTCTTGAGGTCGGGCAGTTCGAGTTTGTTGAAGGAATTGCCCTGGTCGACGAACGTTGCGACCCGCCATTTTTCGGCGATGGAATATTGATACTCGACGCTGCCGGCAATCATGTAGCGGCCACCGATGCGGTCGCCGTCGGAGTTTTCCGGGGACAGGCTCTGGTAGTCGTAACCGCGAACGCTCTGATCGCCACCGGCGAAGAAGCGCAGCGACGGCGGCACCGATTTGTAGCCATTGGTGGCACTGCCACCCACCTGCACCCGACCGAGGAAACGGTGTTTATCGAACACCGTGGTCAGGCCTTTGACCAGCGCGGTGCCGTAAAGCAGGTTGTTGTCGGAACCCAAGCCTTCCTTGGCCACTTTGCTTTCGAACTGCAGGCGATAGCCGTTGTGCGGGTCGATGCGGTTGTCGCTTTTCAGGTAGGAATAGCTGACGCCGGGCATCAGCAGATTGCTCAGCCCCGAGTCATCGCCGAGTCGATATTCTTCGCGCTGCCATTTCAGCGACACCACCCGCTGCCAGCCGCTGGGCAACTTGCTGTGCCATTCGGGGCCGAGGGTCAGCAGTTTGCTCAGGCTGTCCTTGTCGGCGATTTCTTCGCTCTGATAACCACCGGCGAAACGCAGTTTGTCGGTCAGCGGCGGGTCCAGCGGAATGTCGTAGAACAGCCCGACGTTTTGCCGTGGTGCCGAGACTTCGGTTTCCCAGCCATAGCTGTGGCCTTGAGGGTTGACCCAGTGCCGGGTCCAGTTGGCCTTGACCCGAGGGCCAACGTCTGTGGAATAGCCCAGGCCGAGGCCCATGGTTCGCGGCTTGCGGGTGTCGAGCTTGACGTCCACCGGGATCACATCGTTCTTGGACGCCGTCGGCGCGGCGTCGACGCGCACGCCTTCGAAGTACCCGCTTGCCTGCAGGTTCTGATTCAGTTCGGCGATCAGTTCGGAGTCATAGGGCTCACCCGCCTTGAACGGCACCATGCGTTGCAGCAACTCTTCGTCGAACGGCGTATCGCCTTCGAAACTGACTTTACCCAAGGTGTAACGCGGGCCGCTTTCGTAGATCAGTTCGATGTCGGCAACGCCGGCTCGCGGGTCGACCGCCAGTTTCTGCCGGGTGAAATAACCGCTGAAGAAACCGTAACGCGAAGCCTGGTTCTGGATCAGCCGCTTGGCGTCTTCGTAGCGGCCATGATTGAGCACCGCGCCGGTTTTCAGCGCATTGCTTTTCGGCACACGAAAGGTTTTGAGGGAGGCCGCAGGGCCGTCGATGCGAATAGTGACATTGCGCAAATGCACAGGCTCGCCGGGATCGATGTTCATGACCAGGCGCGGTGTCTTGCCGCCCTTCACGTCCGTGTCGATCTGTGGCTGGTAATAACCCAAGGCCTGGGCGGCCTTGCGCGCCTGTTCTTCGGCGCCACGACTGAAGCGCAACAAGGCCTCCTCGTCACGATCGCCGAGGCTGCCGATATAGCCCTCTATATTGGCCTTCAGTTCATCGTTGGACGGTTTGATCCGCACATCCAATTCACTTTGCGCCAGCGCCGCGCAGCTGGTGATCAGCATCAGCACGCCGCTGGTAATTCTTCCTGGAAACTTCATAGGCGCGGATGCTATCACGAGCGTGGGAGCGTGATAGAGCCTCGCGCCCCGCGAAAGTTCTACCGTTTTATGCCGTGGCGGTTTGCAGCACCTGTGGGTTGGCGTGGAAAAACACGTGCTCGCGGATCGGTCCTACCGCCACTTCACCGATTTCCTCGTAGCCCTGACGTTTATAGAACTCCAGATAACGCGGGTTCCCGGTATCGAGGACTACACCCTGGGAATGCTCATCGACCGCGCACCAGTTATGGACCGCCTGCAGCAGTTGTTCGCCGAAGTGCTTGCCCTGAAATTGCGGGTGAACCCCCAGCAAGGGCAGCAGGTGCACCGAATCGGACGGCACGCAGGCCATCACCGCGTCGTGGTATTCGAGGTAGCGGCGGGTGCAGCGAAACCCGGTGCTGAGCACCATCCGCAGGCGCCACGCCCAGCTTTCGGTGATGCCCAGGCGTCGTTGCGGCGGCGCGATCAGCGCGATACCGATCAAGCGGTCGTTGACCAGCAGGCCGATGGCCGGCAAATCCTGCAAAAAATGTTGTTTGACCAGTTCCCGCACGGTGGCGCGCACCCGCTGTTCATAACCGGGACGTTCGGCTTCGAAGAGGTAGCCGAAGGTCGGCTCGTGGCGGTAGGCCTGGTACAACAGGGAACGGGCTTCGCGGGAATAGCCGCTGTCGAGCATGTGGATATCGGCGATGACGGTCGAGGTTTCGGGCATAACGGTCATTCTCCCCGGCGCGGCTCGGGTGGCTGCGCTCTTATTGGTACGAGCGTTTGGGTGGCTTTACAGTTCCCCAGACAGGTATAGACCAAAGTCAGGATCTTCATCGACTGAACTGGCCTCTTCGCGGGCAAGCCTCGCTCCTACAGGACCGGTGCGCTACACAAAATATGTGAACCCGTAGGAGCGAGGCTTGCCCGCGAAGAGGCCGGTACTGCCAATGAAGATCTGACAGAACACAGCGAATCCCCTCACCCCACACTGGCCCCAATCCCACAGGTCAGCTAGCATCGCCCTTTTGCCAGGACTGCCGACCATGAAGATCGTCTCCTTCAACATCAACGGGCTGCGCGCTCGTCCTCATCAGCTGGCGGCGCTGATCGAAAAGCATCAGCCGGACGTGATCGGCCTGCAGGAAACCAAGGTCCACGACGATCAATTCCCGCTGGCCGAGATCCAGGCGCTGGGCTATCACGTGTATTTCCATGGGCAAAAAGGTCACTACGGCGTTGCCCTGCTCTCGCGCAAGGAACCGCTGGAACTGCACAAAGGTTTCGTCACCGATGAAGAAGACGCCCAGCGCCGCTTCATCTGGGGCACCTTCGCCGACGCCAATGGCGTGCCGGTGACCATCATGAACGGCTATTTCCCACAAGGTGAAAGCCGCGACCATCCGACCAAATTCCCGGCCAAGGAACGTTTCTACAACGATCTGCAGCACCTGCTGGAAAGCCAGTTCAACAACGAACAGCCGCTGGTGGTGATGGGCGATGTGAACATTTCCCCGGAAGACTGCGACATCGGCATCGGCCCGGACAACATGAAGCGCTGGCTGAAAACCGGCAAATGCAGCTTCCTGCCGGAAGAACGCGAGTGGATGGCCCGCCTGAAGAACTGGGGCCTGGTGGACAGCTTCCGCCACCTGAACCCGGACGTGGCCGACCGATTCAGCTGGTTCGACTACCGCAGCCGTGGCTTTGAGGATGAACCGAAGCGCGGGCTGCGGATTGACGTGATCATGGCGTCCCACGGCTTGTTGCCGCGAGTGAAGGATGCCGGCGTGGATTACGAACTGCGCGGGATGGAAAAACCGTCGGACCACGCGCCGATCTGGCTTGAGTTGAGCTGATCCCCCGGCTCAACGCAGCTCAACTGTAGGAGCAAGCTTGCTCGCGATAGCGGTTTGTCAGTCAACTTAAATGTTGAATGTCAAACCCACATCGCTGGCAATCGAGCGTCGACCGGCCGCTCCTACAAGGTTAACTGTCATCTTTCAGAAACCTTACTGACTTAATCTCCCGACACTTTCTTTGTTCTTTAAAGGTGCCGGCATGACGCTGCGCGTTTTCTTCCTGTTAATGCTGTGCGCCGGGTTGCCCATCACCGCGTCGGCCGCTGACTTGCCGACGCCCAAACAGGGACCGGCGCTGCGCATCCAGGGTTCCAACACCATTGGCGCGGCATTGGGCCCGGCGCTGGTCGAGGGCTTGATGCGCGAGCAAGGCTTGCTCAAGGTCCACAGCGAAACCCCGGACAAAGCCAACGAATTGCGCGTGGTCGGCGAAACCGCCCAGGGCCGCCGGGTTATAGTGGACATCGCGGCCCACGGTTCCAGCACCGGTTTCACCGCCCTGAAAAACGCCACGGCGGACCTCGCCGCCTCTTCGCGCCCGATCAAGGACAGCGAACTGCTGGCCCTGCAATCCCTCGGCGACCTGAAGAGCCCCGGCGCCGAGCAGGTGATCGCCATCGACGGCCTGGCAATCATCCTTCATCCGCAAAACCCGCTTAATCAACTGAACACCGAACAACTGGCGCAAATCTTCAGCGGCGAAGTGAAAACCTGGGAAGAACTCGGCGGCAGCGGCGGAGCCATTCACCTGTATGCGCGGGATGACCAATCGGGCACGTACGACACGTTTAAGGAAGTGGTGCTCAGTCGTCGTGGGAAAACGCTGAACAGCGCAGCGAAACGTTTCGAATCCAGCGAGCAGTTGTCCGACGCGGTCAGCCTCGATCCGCAAGGCATCGGTTTTATCGGCCTGCCCTACGTGCGTCAGGCCAAAGCCGTGGCGATCGTCGATGGCCAGTCCCAGGCGATGCCGCCGCTTAACAGCCTGATCGCCACGGAAGACTATCCATTGTCGCGGCGGTTGTTCTTTTACCTGCCGCCCAACGGCAAAAATCCCTGGGCTGAAGCGTTGGTGGCGTTTGCACAAAGCAGCAACGGCCAGGCCATCGTCGCGGCCAACGGGTTTATTGCCCAGACCGTCCAGGCGATGGCCGTTACGCCCAATGCATTGATGCCCGAGGGTTATCAGGCGCTCAGCCGCCACGCCCAGCGCTTGACTGTGAATTTCCGTTTCGAGGAAGGCAGCGCAACGCTGGACAACAAGGCCCGACAGGATCTGACGCGGGTGCTTGATTACCTTCAGCAGAACCAGAAAACCAACCGGCAGGTGACGTTGGTGGGGTTTGGCGATGCCAAGAGCGATCCGGCGCGGGCTGACCTGCTGTCGAAATTGCGGGCCATGGCGGTGCGGCGGGAGTTGGTGAAAAGCGGCGTGGTGTTTCGCGAGATTCGCGGTTTTGGCGCCGAGATGCCGGTGGCGGCCAATAGTGCGGATGAGGGGCGGATCAAGAATCGGCGGGTTGAGGTTTGGGTGTATTGATTGGGTTTTGTGTGTATATCCGTTGCTGCGGTAACGGCTTCTATTGGTTTCGCCCTTACGGCGAGTCACTTGGAGAAGCGCCAAGTAACCAAGCGCTCTTGCCCCTTTCGTTCGGTGGCTCGCTAATGCTCGCCATGCCCTCGCTCCGGTCCTGCTCCGTGGGCCCGCCGCCATCGGCCATCCATGGCCGGGGGCGGCTAACCCGGCATCCATGCCGGGTTGCCCACTGCGCAGAACCTGCGCTCGGCCTCTCGAGGGGGCGCTCAGATCAAAAGCTGAAGGCGAGCTAACGCTCGGCCTGATGAGTGGTGGGAATCAAAAGCAAACGCGATTCCCTGTAGGAGCCGGCTTGCTGGCGAAAATCGTCTGGGCAACGCGTTCATTCAGACAGCCCGCGTTATCGTTGACGTCCATCGCCAGCAAGCTGGCTCCTACAGGGGAAATGCATATGCATTTGGATAAATACGATCAACTGTAGGAGCCGGCTTGCTGCGGGCGGCGCTCCGACGATGGCGGTGGGTCAGTCACCCTCCTTTTCGACTGGACGGACGCCATCGCCAGCAAGCTGGCTCCTACGGGGAAATGCATATGTGTTCGGAATGTACACGATCAACTGTAGGAGCCGGCTTGCCGGCGATGGCGGTGGATCAGTCGACGCATTTATTGACTGGACGGACGCCATCGCCAGCAAGCCGGCTCCTACAGGGGAGCGGTGTACATGTAGGGAATGAGTGAACACATCAAAGAAGGACAACGCGTACAACTGAAGAGCCAGGTCGGCTTTCAGGCCGCCTCGGCGGCCGTGGCGGTAGTCGCCCCCTCGAGAGGCCGAGCGCAGGTTCTGCGCAGTGGGCAACCCGGCATGGATGCCGGGTTAGCCGCGCACGGCCAAGGATGGCCGATCGCGGCGGGCCCACGGAGCAGGACCGGAGCGAGGGCATGCCGAGCCTAAGCGAGGCACCGAACGAAAGGGGCAAAAGCGCTTGGTTACTTGGCGCTTTTCCAAGTGACCCGCTGTAAGAGCGGAACCAATAGCCGCCGCTACCGCAGAAATGGATATGTACTCCGACAAAAAAAATGATCGACTATCAGGCCGCCATCGCCAGCAAGCCGGCTCCTACAGGGGTTCCGGGGCCAGATGCTCAATCAGCCCAGCAGTTTCTCCAATTGCGCAACGGTATCCACCGCACCCAGCGTTTTCGCAGCATCCAACGCCGAAACCCCATTGGCATCCTTGGCCTTCGGATCCGCCCCTTTGCTGATCAGGTAATCAACGATTTCCACGCGATTGAACATCGCCGCCATCATCAACGCCGTGCGACCGTCAAACGATGCACCTTCCACCAGCGCACCGCCCTCGACCAACGCCTTGACCACCGCCAGGTCCCCTTTGAACGCCGCGCCAGCAATCGGGCTCTGGCCATTGTCGTTGCGGATTTCCGGATCAGCCTTGTGCTCAAGCAGCACTTTCACCGTGTCCACATGGCCGTGGTAAGCGGCCAGCATCAGCAACGTGTCACCCTTGTGGTTGCGCAGGTTCGGCGGCAGGCCTTTGGTCAGCAGCGCAGCCATCATCGCCGCATCACCCTCGCGCGCCTTGTTGAAAACCTGTTCGGCAAATTCGGCGGCTTCTTCGGGGGTCATCTGGCGGCTTTGATCGGACATTGGAAACTCCACTTACAGTTATTCGCAAAGCCGACAGTTTCCCGAGCGCCCCCGACACTGTCACTTGTTTTTTCTCAAGGCACGCCATAGCCACAATCAATAGCGGTACTTGCCGCCGTGAATATCCGCCAGCAATTGTTCGTCGACCTGCACGTAAGTGTCGGTTCCCGGCAACCAGGCATAGATCGGATCGTCGCCGGTTTTGCCAGGGTCGAAGGCTTCGTCCTTGAGCCGGGTCTTCTGGTATTTGAAGGTGCCGGTAGTCTCCATCTTCACTTTCACCCGCAGGAACAGCGGCACCGCATACGCTGGCATTTGCTCACGGGCGAAGGCCAGCAGCTCGCTGAAATCCAGGGTCGCCAGGGACTCGGCGGGCGTGATCGCCGCCATCCCGGCGCGCCCGTTGGTGTTGCGGACCTCCACGCCATAAGCCACGGCTTCGGAAATGTTCGGGTGTTGCAGCAGGATGTTTTCGACCTCGGTGGTCGAGACGTTTTCACCCTTCCAGCGATAAGTGTCCCCCAGGCGGTCGACGAACTGCGCGTGACCAAAACCGATGTTGCGCAGCAGGTCACCGGTGTTGAAGTAACGGTCACCCTTCTCGAACACGTCGTGCAGCACGACTTTTTCAGTCTTCTGCGGATCGGTGTAGCCATCCAGCGGCGCCTTGTCGTCGATCTTCGCCAGCAACAGCCCCTGCTCACCCTTGGCCACCTTGCGCATGAAGCCGTTGGCGTCACGCGTCGGCGCCCCGCTGTCATGGTCGTAGGCCGCAAGCTCCCAAGACATCAGGGAAAACCCGACGGTGTTGTCGAAGTTGAGGATGTTGGTGAAACCGATATTGCCGTCGCTGGCCGCGTACAACTCGCAGATGTGGTTCACGCCAAAGCGCGTCTTGAATTCGTGCCATGCGCCGGGGCGCAGGCCGTTGCCGATCATCTTCGTCACGCCGTGCTGGTTGTCCTCGGCGCTGGGCGGTTGATCCACGAGGTAGCGGCACAATTCGCCGACGTAACCGAGGGTGGTCGCGCGGTAATTGCGCACGTCGCTCCAGAACTGGCTGGCGCTAAACTTGCGGCGGATGGCAAACCCCGAGGCGCCGCTGATGGCCGAGCCCCAGCACACGCATAACCCGGTGGCGTGATACAGCGGCAAGGTGCAATAGACGATGTCCTCGGGGCGCATGTCCAGCGCGATCAAGCCGAAACTGGCCGAGCTGCGCATCCAGCGGCCATGCTTGAACACCCCGGCCTTGGGCAGCCCGGTGGTGCCCGAGGTGTAGATGTAGAAACACGGGTCGTCGAAAAAAACCTGCTGGCTGCTGGCAGGGTTGTCACTGGGGCTGTCGGCAATCGCGGTCATCAGGTTGATGAAACCGTCGGGCGCAACGCCCGGTTGGCGATAGGTGTCCTGGTCGGCGACGAACCAGGTGCGCGCCGCGTCGATCGAGACCCGTTCGCGCACTGCCGCAAACGCCGGCACCAGCTCCTCACCGATAATGATCGCTGCCGGCGCCACCAGGTTCAGGCTGTGGGCCAGGGTATCGCGGGTTTGAGACGTGTTGAGCAAGGCACTGATCGCCCCGACCTTGGCCACCGCCAATATGTTCACCAACAGTTCCGGACGGTTTTCGATGAACACCGCGACCACGTCGCCCTTGCCGATGCCTTGGGCAATCAGGTGATGGGCGATGCGATTGGCCCATTGATTGACTTGCGAGTACGTGAGCACCACCGCGCCCTGCAGCAAGGCCGGGCCGGCGGGATTGCGCAATGTCGCTTGTTCGAAGCTCCAGCCCAGGCCACACGGTTGGGTCGGGTCCTTGACGTTGGCGGCCTTCATGCCTTTCACCACCCGGGGGATGGCTTTGGCAATGGACGGCAGCTTGCGGAGCATCATGCCCCAGGTAATCGTGTCGTTCGTCGTGCGGCTCATGGGTGCTCCCGTTCGATCTTTTTATTGTCGGGCGACGGTGATTGAGCCCGAAAATACGTCAACGGTTCTTGAGCTGTACACGCGGTTTTTGAAATGTTTTGTATCCGCGAAAAACGCGAACCCGGAGGATGTGAATGGTTCCATCGAACCGACATCGACCCCGCAAAATGCAGGATGCACGATGGCCATTCATGCAGATTGCACGAAAGCAAAAAATTGGCTTGAAATTAACTTATTGATTTATAACGATTTTTAAAAAATCAGGTGCTGGCACAATCACTGCAACTAACTCTGCATGCTTGCCATTCAAGCGCTTACGGAGCTGATAGACATGAACCTGATCCAGGAAAAATTTTCGTCCCTGTTCTCCAACTTCGAAGTCACCACCCAGCCACGTCCCGACGGTGGCATTCTGCTGACCTTGCGCAGCAGTGAAGGCAGAGTCTTCAAGCGCTCGGTTTCCTACCAGCAGTTGCATGCCGGTGATCAGCTGTCGTGGGTGATCAGTGCGATCCGCCGTGACCTGGCCGAACAGGCCAGCGAATTGCCGCAGATCTCCATGCTGCAAAGCCAACAGCGCTTTGCGCTGCCGACGTATCACTCGGCATAAACCGTTTCAACGCCGCAAACCAGCCCTTGTAGGAGCGAAGCTTGCTCGCGAAGGCAGCGTATCAGTCAACATTAATATCGCCTGATACGCCGCCTTCGCGAGCAAGCTTCGCTCCTACAGGTTAGCGTCGTGAATTAGTACGCGGAAGGGTTGATCCGGGCGAAGCTGTCCACGGTCACATGCCCTGCCAACTCCCCGCCTTCACGCGCCAGTCCGCAGGTTGCCATACCCGCCGTGCGCGCCGCGTCCAGCTCTTCGACGATGTCCGACAGGAACAGAATCTGCGCCGCTTCAAGGCCGATGGCCTGGGTGATGCGCTGGTACGACTGCGCTTCACGCTTGGGTCCCGATGTGGTGTCGAAATAGCCGCTGAACAACGGCGACAAATCCCCCGCCTCGGAGCAGCCGAAGATCAGTTTTTGCGCCTGAATCGAACCCGAGGAATAAACAAACAGTTTGAAACCTTGCTGATGCCAGCGCTTGAGCGCTTCAACGGCGTCCGGGTACACGTGACCTTTCAACTGCCCGGCCTGATAGCCCTGCTCCCAGACCATGCCTTGCAACGCCTTCAGCGGCGTGGCTTTGCGGTCTTCGGCGATCCAGCCCAGGAGAGTCTCGATGACGCGCTCGACATCGGCGTCCGGCTCATGGCTATCCCGGCGCACGGCGTCCAGTTGCTCCGCCACATCGGCGCGCGCGGCGTGCTGGCGAACGAAGTCCGGCAGGTGTTTGGCGGCGTAGGGAAACAGCACGTCGAACACAAAACTCACCGCGCTGGTGGTGCCTTCGATGTCGGTGAGAATCGCTTTGATCGGCATCGACTCAGTCCTCAAGACGCGGGAAGCGGCTGGCGATGTCTTCGCCGGTGAAATTGGCCACCCAGCCTTCCGGGTTGTTGAACAGTCGGATCGCGACGAAATGCGGATGCTCGCCCATGTCGAACCAGTGCGGCGTGCCGGCCGGTACCGAGATCAGGTCGTTTTTCTCGCAGAGCACGGCGTAGACATAATCGTCGATGTGCAGGGTAAACAAGCCACGGCCGGCGACGAAAAATCGTACTTCATCTTCGCCATGGCGGTGCTCGTCGAGGAACTTGGCGCGCAATTCGGCTTTTTGCGGATGATCGCTGTTCAGGCTGACCACATCGACGGTGATGTAACCGCGTTCGGTCATCAGCTTGTCGATTTGCTCCTGGTACGCGGCAATCACTTCTTCCTGACTGGCGCCGGGCTGGATTTTCGCCGCCGCTTGCCAGCGGTCGAAGCGCACACCTTGCTCGGCCAGGGTCGAAGCGATGTCTTCGAAATGGGTCAGCACCTTGTTCGGAATGTCAGGGCTTGAGACATGGTAGACGGACAGGCTGCTCATCAGGGCAACTCCTTAACGGTTTAGGATCGAACGCGTCTTCAACTCGCACTCGAACAAAAATTCAAAGGCCTCGATCTGCCGCAACGCATCACTCATGCGGGCGCCCCAGGTGTAGAGGCCGTGACCGCGAATCAGATAGCCGACGCAATCGGGATGGGCTTCCAGCCAAGGCTGCACCTTGGCGGCCAAGCGCGCAATGTCCTGATCGTTGTCGAAAATCGGCACGCGCACCCGGGATTCGTGGGTCGAGATGCCGCTGAACGCCTTTTGCAGCTCGTAGTCTTCGAACTCGATGAAATCTTCCGGCGTCAGGCGCGACAGCACCGTGGCGTTCACCGAATGAGTGTGCAGCACCGCGCCGATTTCCGGCCGCCAGCTGTAGAGCTGTGTGTGCAGCAGGGTTTCGGCGGACGGTTTCTTGCCCGGTTCCAGACTGTTGCCCGACAGATCAGTGGCCAGCACATCGTCGATGCCCAACTGGCCTTTGTGCTTGCCGGACACGGTCAGCAAGGCTTCGTTCGCCGACAGTCGGGTCGAATAGTTGCTGCTGGTGGCCGGCGACCAGCCGCGGCCATACAAAAAACGCCCGGCGTCAATGATTTCCTGGGCGAGGTGTTCACGGGTCAGGCTCATGGCCGGTCCTCTTGCATACGTGTGGCAATGATAACGGCAGCCGCGAAGGCTGCCAGACTGGCAATACTAAAGGTGAACGAGGCCCCGAGGGCATTCCAGCTGTAGCCGGAGTACAACGCGCCCAGTGCGCCGCCGGTGCCGGCCAATGCCGCGTACAACGCCTGGCCCTGCCCTTGCTGGCGCGCACCGAAGCTACGTTGCACGAACTGGATGGCAGCGGCGTGAAAGCTGCCGAACGTCGCCGCGTGCAATACCTGGGCAAACAGCAGTACCGATAAAAATTCAGCGAGCGACCCGAGCAGCAACCAGCGCAGCGCCGCCAGCAGAAAACTCGCCAGCAGCACCCGGCGCACGGAGAAGCGCGCAAGGATCTTGCTCATGGCCAGAAACATCAACACTTCGGCCACCACGCCAACTGCCCAGAGCAGGCCGATCAAGCCACGGCTGTAACCCAATCGCTCAAGGTGCAACGTCAGAAAGGTGTAATACGGGCCGTGGCTCATCTGCATCAGCGCCACGCACGCGTAAAACGCCAGCACACCGGGGCTGCGCAACTGCTTGAGAAACCCGTCAGCCGCCAGTTTTTCACTCTGGACCGGTTGCGCGTTCGGCACCCACAGGCTGCTGACGACGATCCCGGCCATGATCAGCACCAACGCCACCGGGTAGATGTCGAGGCTGAGCCATTCGAACAAGCGACCGAGCGCGACCACGGTGATGATGAAACCGATGGAACCCCACAAGCGGATCTGGCTGTAACGGGACGTCTGCCCTTTCAGATGCGCCAGGGTGATGACTTCGAACTGCGGCAACACCGCGTGCCAGAAGAACGCATGCAACGCCATGACCATCGCCAGCCAGGCGTAGGTTTTGCTGACGAAAATCAACGAGAACGTCAGCAGCGTGCAGACCGCGCCAAAGCGCACGATGGCCAGGCGCTGGCCGGTGTAGTCCCCGAGCCAGCCCCAGATGTTCGGCGCGACGCAACGCATCAGCATCGGGATAGCCACCAGCTCGCCAATGCGCGCGGCAGAAAAACCCAGGTGATCGAAGTACAGCGCCAGGAACGGCGCTGTCGAACCGAGCAAGGCGAAATAGAACAGATAGAAACTGGAGAGCCGCCAGTACGGGAGCGCCGCCACGGTCATCAGACCGCAGCGACTGAGAGGTCAGCCATTAAAGCTGACCCAGCACCGGCGTGCTCACGCGCACATCGGCGTTCTGCCCGCGGTGACGCAACAGGTGATCCATCAGCACGATGGCCATCATCGCTTCGGCAATCGGCGTGGCGCGGATGCCGACGCACGGGTCGTGACGGCCCTTGGTGATGACCTCCACCGGGTTGCCATTGATGTCGATGGAACGGCCCGGCGTGGTGATGCTCGATGTTGGCTTCAACGCCAAATGCGCAACGATTGGCTGGCCGGAGGAGATGCCGCCGAGGATGCCGCCAGCGTTGTTGCTGAGGAATCCTTCCGGGGTCATTTCATCGCGATGCTCGGTGCCGCGCTGGGAAACACTGGCGAAACCGGCGCCGATTTCCACGCCTTTGACCGCGTTGATGCTCATCAGCGCGTGGGCCAGTTCGGCGTCGAGACGGTCGAAGATCGGCTCGCCGAGGCCTGGCATCACGCCTTCAGCGACGACGGTGATCTTCGCGCCAACCGAATCCTGGTCGCGGCGCAACTGGTCCATATAGGCTTCCAGTTCTGGCACCTTGTCCGGATCAGGGCTGAAAAACGCGTTTTCTTCCACCGAATCCCAGGTCTTGAACGGGATTTCGATCGGGCCGAGCTGGCTCATGTAACCGCGAATGACGATGCCCTGGGTGGCCAGGTATTTCTTGGCAATCGCGCCAGCCGCCACACGCATGGCGGTTTCCCGCGCCGAGCTGCGGCCGCCACCGCGGTAATCGCGTTCGCCGTACTTGTGGTGATAGGTGTAGTCGGCGTGGGCCGGGCGGAACAGGTCCTTGATCGCCGAGTAGTCCTTGGACTTCTGGTCGGTGTTGCGGATCAACAGGCCGATAGAGCAGCCCGTGGTGCGGCCTTCGAAAATGCCGGAGAGGATTTCGACTTCATCGGCTTCCTGGCGTTGGGTGGTGTGGCGGCTGGTGCCGGGTTTGCGGCGATCGAGGTCGCGCTGCAAATCTTCCAGGGAAATTTCCAGCCCCGGCGGGCAGCCGTCGACAATGGCGACCAACGCCGGACCATGGCTTTCGCCCGCGGTGGTGACAGTGAACAGCTTGCCGTAGGTATTGCCGGACATGCAGGACGCTCCGTGAAATGAACCTGAATACGTAATGCGCGCCAGTATACGCAGGCTACCCAACTAGTTCATCCTCGAACCTTATGGGTGCCTGCGAGTCCAACCGGCATCTTGTTCATGATGGCGTGATGATGCTGCGAGTTTTAGCCTTGAGCCTTACCTTGTTTACCGGCTTTGTACAGGCCACCGTCCTGCAACGGCCGATCACATTGGATACCGGCACCGGGGAGCTTTTCGGCTCGTTGTTGCTGCCAAAATCCGACAAACCCGTACCGGTTGTCCTGATCATTTCCGGCTCTGGTCCTACGGACCGTGACGGCAATAACCCCGACGGCGGACGCAACGACAGCCTCAAGCGCCTCGCCTGGGTGCTGGCCAAACACAACATCGCCAGCGTGCGTTACGACAAACGCGGCGTGGCGGCGAGCCTCGCGGCGACCCCCGACGAACGCAATCTGACGGTGGAAGCCTACGTGGCCGACGCCGAGGCCTGGGGCCACAAGCTCAAAAGCGATCCGCGCTTTGGCCAGTTGATTCTGCTGGGCCACAGCGAAGGCGCGTTGATCGCCAGCCTCGCGGCGCCGAGCGTCGATGCCGCCGGGGTGATTTCCCTGTCCGGCAGCGCACGGCCGATCGATCAAGTGCTGCGTCAGCAACTGAGCAATCGCTTGCCTCCTCCGCTGATGCTGCGCAGCAATGAACTGCTCGACAGCCTCAAGGCCGGCCGCACCGATGACAACGTACCGCCGCAACTTCAGGTGATATTCCGCCCGAGCGTGCAGCCGTACCTGATCTCACTGTTCCGCCAGGACCCCGCCGCCGCATTCGCCAAATTGAAAATGCCGGCGCTGATCATTCAGGGCAGCAACGACATCCAGGTCGGTGTCGGCGACGCCAGGTTGTTGCAGGCCGCCAAACCGGACGCCGAACTGGCGTTGATCGAGGGCATGAACCACGTCATGCGCATCGTGCCCAACGACGTCAAACGGCAATTGGCCTCCTACAAAGATCCGCAATTGCCGCTGGCAGCCGAACTGGGCACACGGATCCTTGGGTTTATTGACGGACTTCGCTCCAGTTGAGCGCTTTTTTAAGCGCTTTTTCCCTCCAGTCCTGAAAAAAACGGCCGATAAGCCTTTGTCGCCAGCGTTATGACTGGCGACAAGCTGAGCTTGGACAGGATCTCGCCGTTATGACTGATACCCCGACTTCACCCGACACCACCGCTGAAAAAGACGCACCGCCAGCGGTCGAGCTGCCGTGGGCGGACGTCCACGTCGAGCACCACAAGATGCTCCGCCTGGCGCCGTTGCAGACCGACCGCAACACCGGCGGGCGGCCACTGCGCTTTGTCGAATTCGGTTATGCCGAACGCAACGACAAGAAACACAGTCTGTTGCGCATGACCATTTCCCTGCCCGGCCAGCGCGTGCGCAAGGAACAGAACCACCTCGACGTGTGGGTCGACCACACCACAAAACGTGTGCATTTCGGACCGGAAAGCGGTTTGCAGATCGAACCGATGAACCGTGGCATCGGCCGCTACATGGCAGCCCAGGGCATTACCTGGGCGAAAAAGCGCTGGCCCGGCTACACCGTCGACGGCACCGACCTGAACAACAAGGACGCGCTGAACGAAGACACGCGCCTGCGCCGTGACCGCTTTCTGAAGGCGCATGGTTTTGAGGTGGCGTATGCCGACGCCCAGCATTTGAAGGGCAGCGTCAAAGAGGTGCAGGTCGGCGACCTGTTGGCCGACTGGAACACCGAGAAGTTGCAGCAGGTGGAAATTCTCGAAGCGGCGCAGATGCTGCAGCAGGCCGAGCAGAACCTGGCCGAGCAGGAAGTGAAGCTGAAGAAACACGAAGAAAAGGTCAGCAAGTACAAACGCGAAGACGCGGGGCTGCGTTTCACCATTACGTGCCTGGTGGCGTTTGCGGTGTTTCAGGCGGGGTTGTTGATCTGGATTGCCACGCACCGTTAATCGGAGGTGCGGCCATTCGCGGGCAAGCCTCGCTCCTACAGGTCATGCGCTAATCCTGTAGGAGCGAGGCTTGCCCGCGAAGGCGTCCTCAGGTCAGACGCGTGAAGCGAACAACGCCTGATGCTCCCGGCACTGCTGCGCCGTCAACATGAACACGCCATGCCCGCCGCGCTCGAAATCGAGCCAGGCAAAGTCGACTTCCGGGTACAACGCGTCAACGTGAACCTGGCTGTTGCCCACTTCGACAATCAGCAAACCCTTCTCGGTCAGATGATCCGCCGCTTCGGCGAGCATCCGTCGTACCAGGTTCAAGCCATCATCGCCACAGGCCAGGCCCAGCTCGGGTTCATGCTGATATTCCTGCGGCATGTCGGCGAAATCTTCCGCATCGACGTAAGGCGGGTTCGACACGATCAGATCGAAACGCTGACCCGGCAAGCCATCGAAACCATCGCCCTGCACGGTGTAAACCCGCTCATCGACACCATGGCGCTCGATATTCTGGTTGGCCACTTCCAGCGCTTCGAACGACAGATCCGCCAGAACGACTTCGGCGTTCTGGAATTCATAGGCGCAGGCGATACCGATGCAACCGGAACCGGTGCACAGGTCAAGAATCCGCGCAGGCGCGGCGCCCAGCCACGGTGCGAACCCCTTTTCAATCAGCTCACCGATCGGCGAACGCGGAATCAATACACGCTCATCGACGATGAACGACATGCCGCAGAACCACGCCTCACCCAACAGATAAGCGGTCGGAATGCGTTCTTCGATGCGCCGCTTGAGCAAACGCTGCAGTTTGACCAGCTCATCGTCTTCCAGATTGCAGTCGAGGTAGCTGTCAGCAATTTCCCACGGCAAGTGCAAGGCACCCAACACCAGTTGACGGGCTTCGTCCCAGGCGTTGTCGGTCCCATGGCCGAAAAACAGATCCTCCCCATGGAAGCGGCTGACGGCCCAACGGATATGGTCACGCAGGGTACGAAGTCGGGAAGTGATCACGGGGTAAACTCCAGAAAAAACGACTGGCGATTCTAACAGCCAAAACGCGTTACGACGACGCAGGAAAAACACCGGCTCAGATGTAGGACATATCCATTTTTATTGCTGGCTATTGAACAAAACGAGGATATTGACAAGGCTGCAGGCCAGTAACGACGGCGCCTACGATGGTAGCGATTCACAGAAGCGCTCAGCCAGAGGACAATGTCGCAAAAGCCCCACTCCAAGGAGCCCCAGAATGTCCGTTCCAAAAACGATGTTTCAACTCAGCGGTCGCGGTTATGCCGCCGCCAATCTGAGCCATGCGACCCTTGTCATCATCGATGCCCAGAAAGAATACCTCAGCGGCCCCCTGGCTCTGGTCGGCATGGATGCTGCCGTCGCGAACATCAAGCAACTGGTGAGCGCTGCCCGCGCAGCCGGCCGTCCTATCGTGCATGTGCGCCACCTCGGCACCGTCGGCGGGCTGTTCGATCCGCAAGGCGAGCGCGGTGAATTCATCCCGGGCCTCGAACCACAGAGCGACGAAACCATCATCGGCAAGTTGTTGCCGAGTGCGTTTCACGGCACCGAACTGCTGGACCGCCTGCAAAATCTCGGTTCCCTGGACCTGATCGTGTGCGGTTTCATGAGTCACTCCAGCGTCAGCACCACCGTGCGCGCCGCGAAAAACCTGGGCTTTCGCTGCACCCTCGTTGAAGACGCCTGTGCAACGCGCGATTTGCCCTACAAGGGTGGCGTGTTGAGCGCTGACCACGTTCAACAGACCGAAATGGCGATCATGGCGGACAACTTCGCCACCCTCGCCCTGACCCACGATCTGATCTGATCGACGCTTGATGAGCGGTTCATGCCGCCGCTCATCCGCAAAAGCCTCTCGTTCGCTGTAAATGTCATAGCCTCAGGAACATCCCGGTCAACTCCCGGTCGAAGGGCCGATACCCATTGAGGAAGGTCGGAATGAAGTTATCCGATGGTTTTGACGCACGCCGCTTGCGGCCCAAAGGCCAAAGCAACTGGCGTTTTCGATTCGGCGCAGCCTTTGCTGCCTTGCTGGCAACGTGCGGTGTGTTGCTGGCGATGGCCGGCGCCGCCAGCCTGCTGGGCCACCCGCCGGCACTCGGCGAGTTGAATGCCAGCCCGCTGGGCTCGGCAATCATTCTGGCGGTCGGTCTGTTCCTGCTCTACCTGGGCGTTTGGCTGTGGCGGCGTTGCCGTCGCCGTGCGCGCCAGTCGCAAGAGCTGAACATGTCCCCGCATCTGATGAAAAAACACGACTGAATTGACGGCCTGACATTTAGCGGGCCCCAATTGTTATCGGTCGTGTCTCGACTTGGGTAAACTGGCCGCCCTTCGCGGAGGCTGATATGCAAGACAACGATTTTTCCCTGTTCAAAAGCGCGATCCAAGGCGTCAAGCCGATCAAGCACGATCGCGCCGAAACCGGCAAACCCAAGGCTGACCGCGCGCAGATCGCCAAGCTGCGTCAAGCCGCCACCGTGCGCACCGATGCCACCACCGTTGACGGTCTGTCCGATCAGTTCGTGATCGACGTCGGCCCGGAAGACGAGCTGATGTGGGCGCGCGACGGCGTGCAGGAAAGCCAGATGCGCAAGCTCAAGATCGGGCAAATCCCCTTCGAAGGCAGCCTCGACCTGCACGGCATGAGTGTGGAAAAGGCCCGGGAAACCCTCTGGGCGTTCCTGGCGGAAGCGACCAAATTCGAAATCCGCTGCGTGCGCGTCACCCACGGCAAAGCCGTGCGCCTGGACGGCAAGCGGCCGATGATCAAAAGCCACGTCAACACCTGGCTGCGCCAGCATTCACAGGTACTTGGCTTCACCTCGTGCCAGGCGAAACATGGTGGTGCCGGAGCAGTTTATGTGATGCTCAAACGCACCATGATGGAAGGTCGCGACGAGTAAAGTCGTTGCGCCACGCTTGCAGCGTCGTATCCGCCACACCGATCTGGCTACTGGCTGACCACTCAGTGCAGGTATACCGACTTGCAATGATATGGGAGCTCCCGTAATACTTCGCAGATGGAATTTAAAGAAAGACTCAAAACAGCCCGCCAACACGCCAAGCTCAATCAGACCGAGCTTGCCGAGCGCGCGGGGCTGACTCAAACCTCAATCTCCGACCTCGAGCGCGGGAAATCGAAAGCAACAGCCTTTGTTGCCCAGATCGCTTCAGTGTGTGGCGTTTCACCGATGTGGCTGGCTGAAGGTGTCGGTGACATGCTTAAAGGGGTCTCCCCCCCTCCAGACATTTCAATGTCAGACATCCAGCCTTGGGACGACAGCACCCCCCTGGATGACGATGAGGTTTATGTCCCCTTCCTGCGTGAAGTTGAGCTGGCGGCGGGTTCAGGCCGTTTCGTGATCGCAGAAAACGACAGCGCCAGGCTGCGTTTCTTCAAGAAAGACCTGCGTCACAATAACGTGCAGTTCAACAACGCCAGGTGCGTGCGGGTGAGCGGGAACAGCATGTTCCCGGTACTGCGCGACGGCGCCACCGTTGGCATGAACATTGGCAAGAATTCGCTGGGCGACATTGTCGACGGCGACATGTACGCGATCAACCACAACGGCCAGCTCCGCGTGAAACAAGTCTACCGACTGCCCAGCGGGATCCGTCTACGCAGCTTCAACCGTGACGAGCATCCGGACGAGGACTACACCTTCGCCGAGGTCCAGGAGCAGCAGATTGCGATCCTGGGTCACGTCTTTTGGTGGGCGATGTATTCGCGGTGAACCGAGTTGCGGTGATTCGTGAGCGTCCAGTGCCATAACGTGCAATACAGCAAATCGACGCACATCCAAGTGGAGCCCGCCAAGCGCGGGCTTTTTTTTGCACCTGAAATACAGGCACAGAATAAAATATGGGAATACCCGTTTACAAAAAATATGGGAACGCCTATATTCGTATTCAAGCCAACGGGAAATCGATCGGAAGCTGCCAACTATCACTTCTGCCCATTCATTGAGTGGGCAGTGGGATGTAGGCCTGCATCAAACGCAAGGCTCACCAGAGCAAAAAGCGACATCAATGGACTGAGGTAAAAACCATGACTGTAGACATCAGCAACTTCACCATCGCTACCCCGCTTCCAATCTCCGACACCAACCCGATTGCGCTTGAGCTCATCGGCTGGCGCGCACTGCTCGAATGCCCCGACGTCATCTCAATGCTTGAAGATGGTTCGCTGCAGATGACGGCGCCGACGCTTGGAGCGTCCAGCAAGAGCACGCTACGAACTCGCTGTGAGTGGAAGGAGCCAGGTTACTGGCTGTTCTCCAGCGCAGCGGACCACTGGAACCGCCAGGAAATGCGACTGACCAAAGTCAACTCGCTGCAGAAAGTCGTGATTGGCCAAATTCATGTGAAGGGTTCAGAACGACCTCCGGTGAAGGTGTTCTGGAACAAAGGAAAAATCACCATGGGGTTCCGGTCAAGCTACCTCCAGGACGATCCGGTCAACTCGACGGTGTTGGAGAACGTACCACTCGGTGCACTTTTCAAAATCAACATTCACGCCAACTCGAGCGGCGCCGTTTCTGTATCGGCCAGCTGTAACGGCGTCAAATCCACTTCCGCGATCATGCGCCTCGACAACACTTGGGACACGAAGACGCTTGCCTTTCACGGCGGCGTGTACAACCAGATCGATTACTCCGACACCACCGACCCGCTAGACGGTTCTGTCTGCATCATCAGCGATCTGTCGATCACTCACGCCTGATAGACCTGCTCGGCCTGATGAGCAAAACAGGTTTCAGGGGAACATCACTGCTGCAGCCTGGCGACAGGCTGTAGCGGGATGCGGATAAAATCCGGCAGGCCTGCGCGACCGACGAACACTTGCAGGCCGCAACGACCGATTTTGGGCTTCGCGCCCGCTGGCAATACAACTGCCGTCACACATACGCTACCATGTGCCTCATGTCGGGGATGAACCCTGCGTTTTATTGCCAATCAGCTCGGTCGTAGCGTTCAGATGTTGCTATCGACCACGCCCGACGAATCAACTCCGGCATCGACCAGAGTGAACGGGCCGTTTGAAACGAGTTCGATTGGTACAACATTGGTACAGACAGAAACAGTACCCCTCTGAAACCCTTATGGAATCAGCCCCTGTGACACTGGAACAGAATTACACCGCGATTCTCGGCCAATTGGGCGAGGACGTCTCCCGCGAGGGCCTGCTCGACACGCCAAAACGTGCCGCCAAAGCCATGCAGTACCTCTGCCGCGGTTATGAACAGACACTGGAAGAAGTCACCAACGGTGCCTTGTTCAGCTCCGACAACAGCGAAATGGTGCTGGTGAAAGACATCGAGCTCTACTCGTTGTGCGAACACCACCTGCTGCCGTTCATCGGCAAAGCCCACGTCGCTTATATCCCGAGCGGCAAAGTGCTGGGCCTGTCGAAAGTCGCGCGGATCGTCGATATGTACGCCCGCCGCCTGCAGATCCAGGAAAACCTCAGCCGCCAGATCGCCGATGCGGTCCAGCAAGTCACCGGCGCCCTGGGCGTTGCGGTGGTGATCGAGGCCAAGCACATGTGCATGATGATGCGCGGTGTGGAGAAGCAGAATTCGACGATGATCACCTCGGTGATGCTCGGTGAGTTCCGCGAAAACGCTGCGACCCGCAGCGAGTTTCTCAGCCTGATCAAGTAATTCGCAGCAACGAAGAAAACCGGCATTCATCACCGGTTTTTTTTCGTCTGCGAAAAATCAGGTAAGCTGCGCGCCTTCTTTCGCCCCGTGAGGCTTGTACCGTGTTCGTTAAAGCGCTTCGTGTCGGCCTCGGCCAACTGATCATTTTCATCGACTTCATCACCCGTCCCGGCAAAAAGCAGCGCCCTGCCGCCGCCCAGGCTCAGGTTGAAGCGGCTGCCAAGGACCTGACGCTGTATCAGTTCCACGCCTGCCCGTTCTGCGTGAAAACCCGCCGCACCCTGCGCCGCCTGAACGTGCCGGTGGCGTTGCGTGATGCGAAGAACAACGAGCAGGATCGTCAGGTTCTGCTGGAGCAAGGCGGCAAGATCAAGGTCCCGTGCCTGCGCATTGAAGAGAATGGCCAGACCACCTGGATGTATGAGTCCAAGGTGATCATTGATTATCTGGACAAGCGATTCGCGGCGGCGTGAGGTTTGTGGTGTGGCTGACGGCCTCTTCGCGGGCAAGCCTCGCTCCTACAGGTTATGCATCTTCTGTAGGAGCGAGCGGTGCGGCGATCCGACTTGCCCGCGAAGGCGTCGGATCAACCACCACAAATCTCAAACAAAAAAAAACCGGCCCATGAGCCGGTTTTTTTATCTCTGCGATCAGGCCGCTTCCGCTGCCTGCGCCTGTCGCACCACCGCCGCCAATCGCTTCAACCCTTCATCCAGCCGCGCCGGATCGATGTGGCTGAAGTTCAGCCGTAAATGCCCCGGGTGATTGTCCGGCTCCGGAAAAAACGGCTCACCCGGCATGAACGCCACATCCGCCGCCAGTGCAGGCTTGAGCAACGTGCGCGTGTCCAGCGGTTGTTTCAGCGTCAACCAGAAAAACAGCCCGCCCTGCGGCACGTTCCACTCTGCCAAATCAGAAAAATGCGTTTCCAGCGCCGACTGAAACGCATCCCGGCGCACCCGGTAAAAATCCCGCAGTTCACTCAGGTGCTGCTGGAATTTCTCGGTACCGATCCATTGCAGCGCTTGCCACTGGCCGACGCGGTTGGTGTGCAGATCGGCGGACTGCTTGAGCTTCAGCAAATGCGGAAACAGGTCCGGACTGGCAATCAGGTAGCCGACTCGCAGCCCCGGCAACAGGGTTTTCGACACGGTGCCGGTGTAGATCCAGCTGGTCTTTTTCAAGCGACTGACGATTGGCCTGGCACTGCCGCCATCAAACGTCAGCTCGCGATACGGCTCGTCTTCGATCAGGGTGACGCCGAACTCATCCAGCAACGCGGCGACCGCATCGCGCTTGGCCTCGCTGTAGCGCACCGCCGACGGGTTCTGGAAAGTCGGGATCAGGTAGATGAAAGCAGGCTGGTGCTTTTCCAGACGCGTGCGCAGCTCAAGCAGATTAGGGCCATCGGCCTCCAGCGGCACGGTGATGCAGTCGGCGCCAAACAGTTGAAAGATCTGCAACGCCGCCAAATACGTCGGCGCTTCGAGCAGGATCTCGGTGCCTTTGTCGATGTAGAGCTTGGCCGCCAGATCGAGGGTTTGCTGCGAGCCGCTGACCACCAATACCTGACTCGCCTCACAGGGCACGCCCAGTGCTCGCGCCTCGGCGGCCAAGGCCTCGCGCAATTCCGGTTCGCCTTCGCTCATGCCGTATTGGCCGATGGACAGCGGCATGTCGGCCCATTCGACGGTCGGCAGCATGACTTCGGCCGGCAAGCCACCGGCGAACGACATCACTTGCGGGCGCTGGGCGGCGGCGAGAATTTCACGAATCAAAGAACTTTTAAGGCGCGAGACACGTTCGGAAAAAGCCATGGGGGGTCACCGGTAGCGAGGCCTGAGGAAAATGAGTCAAACTGGTTGACCGAAATTACGACAACCCGAACGGATACGTCAACATGCTTGACCTTAAAAATCCCGCCTCCCAGCAACAGGCCATGGAAGCGTTTTTCTTCGGCTACCAGGCGTTCACCGCCAAGGCCGACGAAATGCTCGAACGTCGCGGCTTGAGCCGGGTGCATCAACGCATTGTGTTTTTCATCGCCCGATACCCGAATCTCAGCGTCAAGGAGTTGCTGGCATTGCTCGGCGTGAGCAAGCAGGCACTGAACATTCCACTGCGCCAGTTGGTGGAAATGCACCTGGTGGACAGCGTTGCGTCCGAGACCGACAAGCGTAAACGGCTGCTGGAACTGACCGTGGAAGGGGCGCGGTTTGAGCAGTCGTTGCGGCGAGAGCAGGTGAAACTGCTGGAGCGGGTGTTTGCCGAGGCTGGGGAGACGGCGGTGAATGGGTGGTTGGCGGTGAATCTGGCGTTGGGGGAGAACCAACAAAAAAACTGAATCCTGGAAACCGCCTTCGCGGGCAAGTCGGATCGCCGCACCGCTCGCTCCTACAGGATATGCGCCGCTTTTGTAGGAGCGAGGCTTGCCCGCGATGGCGTCCTTACTGGCGATATATCCCGATCGCCAAACTTTTCGTCTACAAAATCAAAAACATTATTTGCATTATTTGTATACAAAAGCATAATCCACTGCGTGCGAGTTCCTGACCAAGCGGTCAACAAATTCGCGAATGCCTCAAAGGGCCGCTGCCACCCTCATGGGTCCGGCCCTGGAAATAACAATAAAACTCTTGAGGAGTACTCGCTGTGGAAAGCCGCAAATCCGAAGCCCCGTCGCTGGAACTCTCGCCGCCATTACGCAATGGCTGGCTGGAACGCATCTTCAAACTCAGCTTGCATGGCACCACGGTGAAGACCGAGTTGATTGCCGGTCTGACAACCTTCATCACCATGGCTTACATCATCTTCGTCAACCCCAACATCATGGCCGACGCCGGGATCGATCACGGCGCGGCATTCGTTGCAACGTGCATCGCGGCTGCGCTGGGTTGCCTGTTGATGGGCCTGTACGCCAACTGGCCAGTCGGCCTCGCGCCGGGCATGGGCCTCAACGCCTTCTTCACCTACACCGTGGTCGGCACCATGGGCTACAACTGGGAAACCGCACTCGGTGCAGTGTTCGTGTCCGGTGTGTTGTTCATGATCCTGACCTTCTCCAAGATCCGCGAATGGCTGCTCAACAGCATTCCGGTGAGCCTGCGCTTTGCGATGGGCGCCGGCGTAGGTCTGTTCCTCGGCCTGATCGGCTTGAAAACCGCCGGCATCGTCGTCGATAGCCCGGCGACGCTGATCAAGCTCGGCTCCCTGCGTGAACCCGGCCCGCTGCTCGCCGCCATCTGCTTCCTGATGATCGCCGTGCTCAGCTACCACAAGGTGTTCGGTGCGATTCTCATCAGCATCATCACCGTAACGCTGGCCGGCTGGGGTCTGGGCCTGGTGCATTACGAAGGGATCATGTCGGCACCGCCGAGCCTGGCACCGACCTGGATGGCCATGAACGTTGCCGGCGTATTCAACGTCAGCATGATCAGCGTGGTGCTGGCCTTCCTCTTCGTGCACATGTTCGACACCGCCGGCACTTTGATGGGCGTCGCCCAGCGCGCCAACCTGGTGAACGCGGATGGCCGCATCGAAAACCTTTCCCGCGCCATGAAAGCTGACAGCGCCTCCAGCGTATTCGGTGCCGTGGTGGGTGTTCCTCCGGTAACAAGTTACGTGGAAAGTGCCGCGGGTGTAGCCGCTGGTGGTCGGACTGGTCTTACCGCAGTGACCGTAGGTGTGTTATTTATTGCAGCCATGTTTTTCGCACCGCTGGCTGGCATGATCCCCGCTTATGCAACAGCCGGCGCGCTGATTTACGTGGCGATGCTGATGATGGGCGGCATGGCGCACATCGAATGGGACGAAGCGACCGACAGCATTCCGGCGATCGTCACCGCGATCATGATGCCGCTGACCTTCTCGGTCGCCGACGGTATTGCGCTGGGCTTCATCACCTATGTGGCGTTGAAAGCCGGAACCGGTAAATACAAGGAAATTTCCGTGAGCCTGTGGGTGCTCTGCGCGATCTTCATCGCCAAGTTCATCTTCTTGTAAACACAGGTACTCGCTTGAAAACAGCCTCACCCCGTCGGGTGAGGCTTTTGTGCAAATGGAGGAAAGTGATGAGTCTGGAAACCTGGCTGCTGTTCAGCGGCGCTGCGCTGGTGGTGATCCTGATCCCGGGGCCACTGTCGTTGCTGATGATCAGCAACAGTCTGAATTACGGTTTGCGTCGTTCTTACCCGGCGTTTTTGGGTGGCGTGATTGCGTCGATCTGCTTGCTCAGCGCTTCCGCGTTGGGATTGGGGGCGTTGTTGCTGGCCTCGGAACAGCTGTTCAGTGCATTGAAAATCGTCGGAGCGCTGTACCTGTTCTACCTCGCCTGGCAGAGCTGGCAGCAATCGCGCCAGCCATCGGTCGGCGCCGAAGTGCCCCAGGCTGCGCCGGTGCCACGTTTCCGTGCCCTGTTCGGGCGCGCATTTGTGCTGGGTGCGAGCAATCCGAAAGACATCCTGTTCTTTGCCGCGTTCCTGCCACAGTTCTTGAGCGCCGGGCAACCGTTCCTGCCGCAGTTGCTGGTGATGATTGCTACGTGGACGGTGTTGGATCTGCTGTGCAAATTGGCTTACGGGTTAGGTGCCCATGGTGCGGCGCGGTATCTGCGCAGTGGCAAGGGGCAGAGCTGGTTTAACCGGGTGAGTGCCGGACTGTTTAGCGGTGCCGGCGCAGCGTCGCTGTTGAGCCGTTAAGAGCTTCGCGGGCAAGCCTCGCTCCTACGGGTTTTATGTCGATCACATTTATCGGGAACGACACAAAACCTGTAGGAGCGAGGCTTGCCCGCGAAGGCGTCGGCACATTCACCACATTCCTCGGGACGAAAAAAAGCCCGCAGTGTGAGCGGGCGAAAGACCAAAGAAGCTATATGCGCAGTCGCTTCTCGGAGGCGACAGCTGCTTGGGGGATCAGCTGCCGCGGTACGTGGAATAGCTATAAGGCGAAATCAGCAGCGGCACATGGTAGTGATCCTGTTCCGCAGAGATGCCAAACCGCAGCACCACCACATCCAGGAACGCAGGCTCCGGCAGCTGAACGCCACGGGCGCGGTAGTAATCGCCCGCATGAAACTGCACCTGATAGACCCCGGTGCGGTAGTCATCGCCCTGCAGCAGCGGGGCATCGACGCGGCCGTCGCTGTTGGTGATTGCGCTGGCGACCAATTCCAGCTGCGAGCCTTCAACGCGGTACAACTCGACCTTGATCGAGCTGCCCGGGCAACCGTGTGCAGCGTCCAAAACGTGTGTAGTCAAACGTCCCATTGATTCTGCGCGCCTGCCTGCTTGGAGCAGTCAGACCTCGCGCCTCCCGAAGTCAGTTGAAAAGGAGACCGCACCGATTCGGAGCACGAAAAGCTGCGGCGAGCGACTGATTAAGACACTTTTCATAAAAATTGTACACAATAAAAACGACATTTTTGCAGCCAGCACCGCCATTCAAGGATTCGCAGTCAATCTGACGCCAAACCATGCGAGCAGCGGACCTTCTATCCATTAGCTGACCAACTGGGCAGGTTTCTTGCAGTAGCACTCCAAGATGACAGCAGATGAAAAATGCGAAAATTCAGGCTTACAAAGTGGATATAAAGTTGTATACAATCAGCCCATCGCTGTGACGCCAGCCTGTCATCCCATCGCCAGGCCGCCACACAACCTGTCAACGAATAAGAAGGAAGACTGCAGTGAGCGCTGACTACCCACGCGACCTGATCGGTTACGGCAGTAACCCTCCTCACCCACACTGGCCGGGCAATGCGCGCATCGCCCTGTCTTTCGTGCTCAATTACGAAGAAGGCGGCGAGCGCAACATCCTGCACGGCGATAAAGAGTCCGAAGCCTTCCTTTCGGAAATGGTCTCGGCGCAGCCGCTGCAAGGCGCGCGCAACATGAGCATGGAATCCCTTTACGAGTATGGCAGCCGCGCCGGCGTCTGGCGGATTCTGAAACTGTTCAAGGAATCCGACATTCCGCTGACCATCTTCGCCGTGGCCATGGCCGCCCAGCGCCACCCGGACGTGATCCGCGCGATGGTCGATGCCGGTCACGAGATCTGCAGCCACGGCTATCGCTGGATCGACTACCAGTACATGGACGAAGCACAGGAACGTGAGCACATGCTCGAAGCGATCCGCGTCCTCACCGAAATCACCGGCGAACGCCCACTGGGCTGGTACACCGGCCGCACCGGCCCGAACACCCGTCGGCTGGTGATGGAAGAAGGCGGCTTTCTCTACGACTGCGACACCTACGACGACGACCTGCCCTACTGGGAACCGAACAACCCGACCGGCAAGCCGCACCTGGTGATCCCGTACACCCTGGACACCAACGACATGCGCTTCACCCAGGTCCAGGGCTTCAACAAGGGCGACGACTTTTTTGAATACCTGAAAGACGCTTTCGATGTGCTGTACGCCGAAGGTGCCGAAGCGCCAAAAATGCTCTCGATCGGTCTGCACTGCCGGCTGATCGGCCGTCCGGCGCGTCTCGCCTCGCTCAAGCGCTTTATCGAATACGCTAAAAGTCATGAACAGGTGTGGTTCAGCCGCCGCGTCGACATCGCTCGCCACTGGCACGAAACCCACCCGTACCAAGGGGCTGCCAAATGAGCACCTTTCAAACCCTGAAACCCTCGACCCTGAGCCGCGACGCGTTCGTCACCGCTTTCGCCGACATCTACGAACATTCGCCATGGGTGGCCGAGAAGGCCTTCGACCTGGGCCAGGACGCTTCGATCGACGAGATCGAAACCCTGCACCAGCGCATGAGCGACATCCTGTTGAGCGCTGATCACGAAAGCCAGTTGGCCCTGATCAACGCTCACCCGGACCTGGCCGGCAAAGCCGCCGTCCAGGGCCAGTTGACCGAAGCCAGCACCAATGAACAGGCTGGCGCCGGTATTCACCAATGCACGGCCGAAGAGTTTTCTCGCTTCACCGAGCTGAACGACGCCTACAAAGCCAAGTTCAAGTTTCCCTTCATCATGGCGGTAAAAGGCAGCAACCGGCATCAGATCCTCGCGGCGTTCGAAACGCGCATTCACAACCCGGCAGAAACCGAGTTCAAGTGCGCGCTGGCGGAGATCAACAAGATCGCCCTGTTCCGATTACTGACCCTATAGCGAGCCTTGCCCGAGCGACATTGGACGCAAACATCGCCCAGGGCACTGCAAGCATCCCAAGCCAACTTATTAAAGGCAGACAAGAAGAATGAAAGCTTACGCCGTACCTTTCGAGAAGTTCGTCAACCTGGCCGACGCCCGCCTGGGCACCAAAATCATTTCGGTCACCGATGACTGGTTCGCAGACGCCAACCGTCTGTTCCAACCGACCCCGGCCGTGTGGAAGGAGGGCGTGTTCGATGACAACGGCAAGTGGATGGACGGCTGGGAATCGCGTCGCAAACGCTTCGAAGGCTACGACAGCGCGGTAATCCGCCTGGGCGTGCCGGGTTCGATCAAAGGCGTAGACATCGACACTTCATTCTTCACCGGCAACTTCCCGCCGTCGGCTTCGCTGGAAGCCTGCTTCCTCGCGTCTGGCGAACCGGACGACAACACCCAGTGGACTGAAGTGCTGTCGGCCGTCGAGCTGCAAGGCAACAGCCATCACTACCACGAAATCAGCAACGACCAGGCCTTCAGCCACCTGCGCTTCAACATCTACCCGGATGGCGGCGTGGCCCGTCTGCGTGTCTACGGCATTCCGTTCCGCGACTGGTCCGCTGTCGGCGACAACGAACAAGTGGACCTGGCCGCCGCCCTGAACGGTGGCCGCGCCCTCGCCTGCTCCGACGAACACTTCGGCCGCATGAGCAACATCCTCAACCCGGGCCGTGGCATCAACATGGGCGACGGCTGGGAAACCGCACGTCGTCGCACGCCGGGCAATGACTGGGTCATCGTCGCACTGGGCCATGCCGGCGAGATCGAAAAAGTCGTCGTCGACACCCTGCACTTCAAGGGCAACTACCCGGACACCTGCTCGATCCAGGGCGCCTTTGTGAAGGGCGGCACCGACAGCCAGATCGAAACCCAATCGCTGTTCTGGCGCGAACTGTTGCCGGCGCAGAAACTGGAAATGCACGCCGAACACACCTTCGCCGAGCAGATCAAGGCACTGGGCCCAATCACCCACATCCGCCTGAACGTGTTCCCGGATGGCGGTGTGAGCCGCCTGCGTGTCCTGGGCAAGGTCGCTAAATAAGCGGCGCGCCATTCGCGGGCAAGCCTCGCTCCTACAGGTATCACCGACCGTAGGAGCGAGGCTTGCCCGCGAAGACGCCAGATCAAACAACACAAATTTTGGATAAGAAGACCAGCATGCGCACACTGACGATTGAACCGCTGACCAAAGAAGCCTTCGCCCCTTTCGGTGACGTGATCGAAACCGACGGCAGCGATCACTTCATGATCAACAACGGTTCGACCATGCGCTTTCATAAACTGGCGACGGTGGAAACCGCCACGCCAGAAGACAACGCGATCATCAGCATTTTCCGCGCCGACGCGCAGGACATGCCGCTGACCGTCAGCATGCTGGAGCGTCACCCGCTGGGCAGCCAGGCTTTCATTCCGCTGCTCGGCAACCCCTTTCTGATCGTGGTCGCGCCACTTGGCGATGAACCTGTATCAGGCTTGGTCCGCGCCTTCGTCACCAACGGCAGGCAGGGCATTAATTACCATCGCGGCGTCTGGCACCACCCGGTGCTGACGATCGAAAAGCGGGATGACTTCCTGGTGGTTGATCGCAGTGGCACAGGCAATAACTGCGATGAGCATTTTTTCAAAGAGGATGAGCGTTTGATCCTCGCCCCCCACCAATAAGAGAAGGTCTGATCACTCGACAACAGAGTGACAGGCGAGAGGTAAAGACTGTGGAAGCACATCTGTTGGAATGGCTGAACCTGAGCGTGCGCTGGGTTCACATGATTACTGGCGTGGCCTGGATCGGTGCGTCGTTCTATTTCGTCTGGCTGGAAAACAACCTCAATCGGGTCAACCCGAAAAGTGGTCTGGCCGGCGATTTGTGGGCGATCCACGGCGGCGGTATCTATCACCTGGAAAAATACAAACTGGCTCCACCGACCATGCCGGACAACCTGCACTGGTTCAAATGGGAAGCCTACTTCACCTGGATGTCGGGGATCGCGCTGCTGTGCGTGGTGTTCTACTCCAACCCGACGCTGTACCTGCTGGCACCGGGCAGCAGCCTGACCGGCCCTGAAGGTGTTGCCCTGGGCATCGCTTCTTTGTTCGTTGGCTGGTTCGTCTACTCCTTCCTCTGCGACTCGGCCCTGGGCAAACGCCCTGCCCTGCTCGGCTTCATCCTGTTCGTGCTGATCATTGGCGCCGCTTACGGCTTCAGCAAAGTGTTCAGCGGTCGTGGTGCGTACCTGCACGTCGGCGCGATCATCGGCACCATCATGGTCGGCAACGTGTTCCGCATCATCATGCCGGCGCAGCGCGCACTGGTAGCGGCGATTGCCGAGAACCGCACGCCCGATCCGGCACTGCCGGCCAAAGGCCTGCTGCGTTCGCGTCACAACAACTACTTCACCTTGCCGGTGCTGTTCATCATGATCAGCAACCACTTCCCGAGCACTTATGGCAGCCAGTACAACTGGCTGATCCTGGCCGGGATCGCGGTGCTGGCGGTGTTGGTGCGTCACTACTTCAACACCCGTCATGACAGCCACAAGTTTGCCTGGACCCTGCCCGTCGCAGCCGTGGGCATGATCTGCCTGGCTTACGTGACTGGCCCGGCGCAGATGCCAAGCGCACCTGAAGTGGCCAAGGCACCTGGCACCATCGAGTACCAGCCGCTGCCGGAAACCGCCCTCGGCGGTGGCGCCAAACCTGCCACACCGAAACCTGCTGAAGCACCGGTCCAGGCGGCAAACGCCGGCCCGGGTTTCGACAAGGTACACAGCGTGATCCAGGAACGTTGCGCGGTATGCCACTCGGCCAAGCCGACCAGCCCGTTGTTCAGCGCAGCACCGGCCGGCGTGATGTTCGATACCCCCGAGCAGATCCGCCAGAACGCGGCGCGCATCCAGGCTCAAGCCGTCACCAGCCAGATCATGCCACTGGGCAACATCACCCAGATGACCCAGCAGGAACGTGACCTGATCGGCGCGTGGATTGTTCAGGGAGCTCCGACCAATTAACCGTTGAAAAGCTTCGCGGGCAAGCCTCGCTCCTACAGGTTTTGCGTCGTTCACAAATGATGCAAATCGCCCCAGAACCTGTAGGAGCGAGGCTTGCCCGCGAATGGCCGCGCCGCGGTCTCCCCTGATGCACAAAATCACAAGAATAAAAAAGATCCGAGGTGTTGCATGTCCGAGCTATCCCAAGCGCGCATCCCCGACGCACCCGCCATTCAGCGTTTGCCCCTTTTGCAACTGATCCTGGTCGGTCTGCAACATGTTTTGCTGATGTACGGCGGAGCCATCGCGGTGCCGCTGATCATCGGACAGGCCGCTGGCCTGAGTCGTGAAGAAATCGCCTTCCTGATCAACGCCGACCTGCTGGTGGCCGGCATCGCCACCATCGTCCAGTCGCTGGGCATCGGCCCGATGGGCATTCGCATGCCAGTGATGATGGGCGCCAGCTTCGCCGCCGTCGGCAGCATGGTCGCCATGGCCGGCATGCCCGGTATCGGCCTGCAAGGGATCTTCGGCGCGACCATTGCCGCCGGGTTCTTCGGCATGCTCATCGCACCGTTCATGTCCAAAGTCGTTCGGTTCTTCCCACCGCTGGTGACCGGCACGGTCATCACCTCGATCGGTTTGTCGTTGTTCCCCGTCGCCGTCAATTGGGCGGGCGGTGGTGCCGGCGCCGCTCAATTCGGTTCACCGATTTACCTGGCCATCGCCGCGCTGGTGCTGGCAACCATTCTGTTGGTCCATCGTTTCATGCGCGGTTTCTGGGTCAACATTTCCGTGCTGATCGGCATGTGCCTCGGTTACGTGATCTGCGGGTTGATCGGCATGGTCGACCTCAGCGGCATGGCCCAGGCGCCTTGGCTGCAATTCGTCACCCCGCTGCACTTCGGCATGCCGAAGTTTGAACTCGCGCCGATTCTGTCGATGTGCCTGGTGGTGGTGATCATCTTCGTCGAGTCCACCGGGATGTTCCTCGCGCTGGGCAAAATCACCGGCCAGGAAGTCTGCCCACGGATGCTGCGTCGCGGCTTGCTGTGCGATGCCGGTGCGTCGTTCTTCGCCGGTTTCTTCAACACCTTCACCCATTCCTCTTTCGCGCAGAACATCGGCCTGGTGCAGATGACCGGCGTGCGCTGCCGTTCGGTGACCATCGTTGCCGGCGGGTTGCTGATCGTATTGAGCCTGCTGCCGAAAGCCGCGTTCCTGGTCGCCTCGATTCCACCCGCCGTGCTCGGCGGTGCGGCGATTGCGATGTTCGGCATGGTCGCCGCCACCGGGATCAAGATTCTCCAGGAAGCCGACATCGGTGACCGTCGCAACCAATTGCTGGTGGCGGTGAGCATCGGCATGGGCCTGATTCCGGTGGTACGTCCGGAGTTCTTCGCCCACCTGCCGTTGTGGATGAGCCCGATCACCCACAGCGGCATCGCCATGGCAACGTTGAGTGCCTTGGCGCTGAACCTGCTGTTCAACATCCTCGGCGGCAAGGAACGCGCCGCGATCAACGACTGCCACGCCCACTCGCACTAAGACAGAACGCAAACCCTGTAGGAGCCGGCTTGCTGGCGAAGCGGTGGGTCAGACGACATCAATGTTGGATGTTCTGACCTCATCGCCAGCAAGCCGACTCCTACAGGGGTGGGACACCTGCGCCTTGAAAATAAAAACAAGAGGGAGCAACAGATGATTCGGACACAGACAAACCTGCTGTTAGGCAGCGGTCTTCTGGCTGCCAGCCAAGCCATGGCCGGCGATTTACTGCTGTGGCAGACCAACAGCCTGAGCTATCTGTACGGCAAGGATTTCGCGATCAACCCGTCGATTCAGCAGACGATCACCTTCGAACACGCCGACCGCTGGAAGTACGGCGACAACTTCCTGTTCGTCGACAGCACCTACTACAACGGCGAGAAAGACCGGAACAAAGGCGTTCACGCCTATTACGGCGAATTCAGCCCACGCCTCTCCTTCGGCAAAATTCTCGACCGCCACTTCGAATTCGGCCCGATCAAGGACGTGTTGCTGGCCATGACCTACGAGAATGGCGAAGACGACACCGAAGCCTACCTGATCGGCCCCGGCTTCGACCTTGCAGTACCGGGCTTCAACTTTTTCACCTTGAATTTCTACTATCGCCAGACCGAAGGCTCGCGCCCCGGCGATGATGTCTGGCAGATCACACCGGCCTGGTCCTACACCGTCCCGCTGGGCAATTCGAACCTGTTGATCGACGGCTACCTCGACTGGGTCGTGGACAACGACCAGAACTCGCGCGGCACCTATCACGCCAACCTGCATTTCAACCCGCAGATCAAATACGACCTGGGCAAGGCCCTGGGCTGGCGGGAGAAACAAGTGTATGTCGGCGTCGAGTACAGCTACTGGAAAGACAAGTACGGCGTGGAAAACAACGCCCGCCTCGACACCAATGAAAACACCACCAGCCTGCTGGTGAAGGTGCACTTTTAAGATGACCCGCAACAATGCCCCAAACCTGTCGTCGGTGCGCTGTTGCGGGGCACTTGAGACCCGGCCCTGGAGTCAGTATTCTCCGCGGCCGCCTGAATCCGCTTTAAAAAAAAGCCCGGATTTAATTCCTGACCAGAAAGCCAACTTATCCCGGCCCTGGACGGTATCAAGGCATTCCAACCCCCCTCTCAATCGACGGCTCTTGAGCCGCCGAACGGGAGTTTTTTTGCTTTTCGAAAGCCTTGGCGCAGCTCTTGCTAACACCACTGAAGCTGACCGATTGGATGATTTTTTACCGCTACGGAAAAAGGCGCCACACCAGAGCGCCGACCTTAAAAAAACAACGTGAAACACCTACTTTTTGGGAGCAACCGAATGAAACGTACGTGCACTAGCCTGATGCTGGCGGGATCCTTGCTGGCCGGGGGCCAGGCCATGGCCGGCGACTTGCTGCAATGGCAGAACAACAGCCTGACCTACCTGTATGGCAAGGACTTCCAGGTCAACCCGCGCATTCAGCAGACCGTGACCTTCGAACACGCCGATGGCTGGAAATATGGGGATAACTTCTTCTTCGTCGACAAGATCTTCTACAACGGCGAAAAGGATTTCAACGTCGGCCCGAACACCTATTACGGTGAGTTCAGCCCACGCATTTCCCTGGGCAAAGTCCTCGACCAGAAAATCGGATTCGGCCCGGTCAAAGACGTGTTGCTGGCCATGACGTACGAGTTTGGTGAAGGCGATACCGAGTCCTACCTGATCGGCCCGGGTTTCGACCTGGCGATTCCAGGCTTCGACTACTTCCAGCTGAACTTCTACCAGCGTCATACCGAAGGCAGCCGTGCGGGCGACAACGTCTGGCAGATCACCCCGGTTTGGTCCTACACCATCCCGGTCGGCGATTCGAGCATCCTGATCGATGGTTTCATGGACTGGGTAGTCGACAACGACTCCAACTCCAAAGGCGACTACCACGCCAACCTGCACTTCAACCCGCAGGTTAAATATGACCTGGGTAAAGCGCTGAATTTTGGCGAGAAACAGTTGTATGTGGGTGTGGAGTATGACTATTGGTCGGACAAGTACGGGATTAAGGATAGCCAGTACTTCAAGACTGATCAGAGCACGACGAGCTTCCTGGTGAAGTTCCACTTCTGATCCAGCGGCGTCTGTGAGGACGCCTTCGCGGGCAAGCCATGCTCCTACAGGTTTTGTGTCGTTCGCCCATTATGTGAACGACACAAAACCTGTGGGAGCGTGGCTTGCCCGCGAAGGCCGCACCGCCGATCTCAAGCTGCTACCACCGGCTGCACCAACCCAAGAAACCGACACAACTCATCCTTCTTGGCCAACGCATCCCGCCGCCCCAGATCTATCAACTCGCTGCAATACCCCGCCTCGAACAGCAGATAACTCAACACCCCCGCCCCACTGGTCTTGGTCGCACCCGGCCCGCGCAAAAACAGACGCAGCGCTGCCGGCAACTCCTGGCGATGTCGCGCAGCGATCTCATCAATCGGCTGGCTCGGCGAAATCACCAGCACCTCCACCGGCGCTACGCCGAGCGTGCGGGTCGGCGTGCCGGCGGGCATCAGATGGCTGAACTGATTCAAGCGCTGCAGCAGTTCGATGTCACTTTCCAGGCTGTCAATGAACGTACTGTTGAGCATGTGCCCACCGATCTGCGCGAGCGTCGGCTGCTGTCCGGTGTAGGCCCGTTGCAGCGGTCGTTCCGGGTCGACACCGCGCGGGTTGCCGCTGACGCCCACCACCAGCACGCGGCTGGCACCCAGGTGCAGGGCCGGGCTGATCGGTGCCGATTGGCGCACCGCGCCGTCACCGAAATATTCCTCGCCGATTTTTACCGGGGCGAACAGCAGCGGGATGGCGGAGCTGGCGAGCAGGTGCTCGACGGTCAACTGCGCAGGAACGCCGATGCGTCGATGGCGTAACCAGGCGTCGATGGTGCCGCCACCCTGATAGAAGGTGACTGCCTGACCCGATTCGTAACCGAACGCGGTGACCGCCACGGCCTTCAACTGCTTCTGCGCGATGGCTTCGGCGATGCCGGTCATGTGCAATTTGTCGTTGAGCAACCGGCGCAGCGGCGAGCTGTTGAGCAGGGCCACCGGCACCTGAGCGCCGATGCCGAGCAGACTGTGGCTGACAAACCGGCTGGCCTGACGGATCACGCCCGGCCAGTCGCTGCGCAAAACCAGATGGCTACGGAACCCTTGCCAGAAAGCAGTCAGGCGTTCGATGGCATTGCGAAAGTCCATCGCCCCACTGGCGAGGCTGACCGCATTGATCGCCCCGGCCGAGGTGCCGACGATCACCGGGAACGGATTGTTTGCCCCCACCGGCAGCAATTCGGCAATCGCTGCCAGCACGCCGACCTGATAGGCCGCCCGAGCCCCGCCGCCGGAAAGAATCAACCCTGTAACCGGTTCGCCTGGACTCATGCACAACTCTCCATGGTGCTAGTTGGAATTTTCCATTCCCCTGTAGGAGCGAGACCGGCTTGCCGGCAATGGTCGTCAACGATGACGTTGGCTGCCTGACACTCCGCGACGCTCTCGGGTTTTTCGCGAGCAGGCTCGCTCCTACAGGGATTGGGGGTTCAACCGCGTTTTGCGTACAACTTGGGTTCGCCCGGCGGACGACTCTTGAAGCGGCGATGGGCCCAGAGGTATTGCTCCGGGCAGTCGCGCAAGACGCCTTCGATCCATTGGTTGATCCGCAGGCAATCGGCCTCTTCGGTCTCGCCGGGGAAACCTTCGAGCGGCGCATGGATCACCAAGCGATAACCGCTGCCGTCCGCCAGACGCTCTTGCGTGAACGGCACCACCAGCGCCTTGCCCAGCCGCGCAAACTTGCTGGTGGCAGTGACGGTCGCGGCCTGAATCCCGAACAACGGCACGAAGATGCTTTGCTTGGCGCCGTAGTCCTGATCCGGTGCGTACCAGATCGCCCGGCCGGCCCGCAGCAGTTTGAGCATGCCGCGCACGTCTTCACGCTCCACGGCCAGCGAGTCGAGGTTGTGTCGCTCACGGCCATTGCGCTGGATGTAATCGAACAGCGGGTTCTTGTGCTCGCGGTACATGCCGTCGATGGTGTGTTGCTGGCCGAGCAGCGCCGCGCCGATTTCCAGCGTGGTGAAATGCACGGCCATCAGAATCACGCCCTTGCCTTCGCGCTGGGCCTTTTTCAGGTGCTCCAGCCCTTCGACATGCGCCAACCTGGCCAGGCGCTCCCGCGACCACCACCAGCTCATGGCCATTTCAAAGAATGCGATGCCGGTGGAGGCAAAGTTTTCCTTGAGCAGGCGCTTGCGCTCGGCAGCGGATTTTTCCGGGAAGCACAGCTCCAGGTTGCGCTTGGCAATGCGCCGTCGGTCGCCCGCCGCGCGAT
The DNA here is from genome assembly GCF_019947305.1 of Pseudomonas sp. BF-RE-21. NCBI lineage: Bacteria > Pseudomonadati > Pseudomonadota > Gammaproteobacteria > Pseudomonadales > Pseudomonadaceae > Pseudomonas > Pseudomonas sp. BF-RE-21. Next base: position 52,969 of record NZ_JAGYGF010000027.1, read on the forward strand.
ACATCAATGCACCGAGGGCACGACCAATAAACAGCAGCGCCGGGTATGGCAACTGAACGATCAGCCACAACAGCCCCAAGCCGCACCACAGCGGCCAGAAACGCGGCATCAGAAATGTTTTTTGAAAACGCGGGCGATCCATTAAAGGTTCCGGAAAGACAATGGCCGCGCATTCTACATCGTTCGACCCGGCTTGCGGCTCGCGAGCGTTCTCGTTATAAGTCTCGGCACTTTTAGTGACAAGCCGTTGTATGCCGACCATGAGCCAAATCGAACCGCAAGACCAGGATCCCGTGTTCCAGTTGAAGGGCAGCATGCTCGCCATTACCGTGCTGGAGCTGGCCCGCAACGACCTCGAAAGCCTTGATCGGCAATTGGCCGCCAAGGTCGCCCAGGCGCCCGGCTTCTTCAGCAACGCGCCGCTGGTACTGGCGCTGGACAAGCTTCCGGCCAGCGAAGGTGCGGTCGATCTGCCAGGCTTGATGCGCGTCTGCCGCCAGCACGGCCTGCGCACCCTGGCGATCCGTGCCAGTCGCATCGAAGACATCGCCGCCGCCATCGCGGTCGACCTGCCGGTGCTGCCGCCGTCCGGCGCCCGCGAGCGTCCGCTGGACCCGCTTGAAGGCACCGTGGCGAAGAAACCGGAAAAACCCGCTGAACCGACGATCAAACCGACGAAAATCATCACCTCGCCGGTACGCGGCGGCCAGCAGATTTATGCCCAGGGTTGCGACCTCGTCGTGATCTCTTCGGTCAGCCCGGGGGCGGAACTTCTCGCCGACGGCAACATCCATGTATACGGACCGATGCGTGGTCGTGTATTGGCCGGGGTCAAAGGCGACACGAAAGCCAGGATTTTCTGTCAGCAAATGAGCGCTGAACTGGTCTCCATCGCAGGCCACTACAAGGTTTCGGAAGATCTGCGTCGCGACCCTTTGTGGGGCGCGGGTGTACAGGTCAGCCTGTCGGGCGATGTGTTGAACATCATTCGGCTTTAACGGATACTGCCGCATTTTCCAAGCATCTCTAAAACGTAGCGAAAACGGCTCAAACGAAGTAGGAAAAAGGCCTAAAGCAGTGTTTACCGGGGGTAAGCGCGGTTCATGACCGGATTCCAGCCAAGCTGTCCGACTGCAGTCGTTTTTCCAGAGATGTTTTTCAGGGGCTAAATGTCCTTTTTCCTTAGGGGTGAAACACCTTGGCCAAGATTCTCGTGGTTACATCCGGCAAGGGTGGTGTGGGTAAGACCACCACCAGTGCTGCTATCGGTACCGGCCTCGCACTGCGCGGTCACAAAACAGTTATCGTCGACTTCGACGTCGGCTTGCGTAACCTCGACCTGATCATGGGTTGCGAGCGTCGCGTCGTGTATGACTTCGTCAACGTGGTTAACGGCGAAGCCAACCTGCAACAGGCCCTGATCAAAGACAAACGCCTGGAAAACCTCTACGTACTGGCCGCCAGTCAGACCCGCGACAAAGACGCGCTGACTGTCGAAGGCGTGGAAAAAGTCCTGATGGCGTTGAAGGAAGACTTCGAATTCGTGGTCTGCGACTCCCCGGCCGGCATCGAGAAAGGTGCTCACCTGGCCATGTACTTCGCCGATGAAGCGATCGTCGTGACCAACCCGGAAGTCTCCTCGGTTCGTGACTCGGACCGCATGCTGGGCCTGCTGGCCAGCAAATCGCGTCGCGCCGAAAACGGCGAAGACCCGATCAAGGAACACTTGCTGTTGACCCGTTACAACCCGCAACGCGTCAGCGATGGCGAGATGCTCGGCGTTGAAGACGTCAAGGAAATTCTCGCTGTGACCCTGCTGGGTGTGATCCCTGAGTCCCAAGCGGTACTCAAGGCGTCCAACTCCGGCGTGCCGGTGATTCTCGACGATCAAAGCGACGCCGGTCAGGCGTACAGCGATGCGGTCGAACGCCTGCTGGGCAAAACCGTGGAGCATCGGTTTCTCGATGTGACGAAGAAAGGATTCTTTGAGCGTCTGTTTGGAGGCCGGTAATGAACATTTTTGACTTCTTTCGTGCTAACAAGAAGCCAAGTACCGCCTCGGTAGCGAAAGAGCGTCTACAGATCATCGTGGCGCATGAACGCGGCCAACGCAGTACGCCGGATTACTTGCCAGCCTTGCAGAAAGAGCTGGTCGAAGTCATCCGCAAGTACGTCAATATCGGGTCCGATGACGTGCATGTCGCCCTGGAAAACCAGGGTAGCTGCTCGATTCTGGAACTCAATATCACCCTGCCGGATCGCTGAGTCGACCCGTCGGGAGCCACGGCGGCTCAGGCTTTTGCAGCTCCTTGTAGGAGCGAAGCTTGCTCGCGAAGGTGTGTCAGTCGACATTAACGTTGCTGACACACCTTCGCGAGCAAGCTTCGATCCTACAAGAGCCTTGAAAGCCTGAGTCGCCGTTGGCGTTTGTTACGAGGCTGTTTAATGCCGCTGTCCAACGTCCACATCATTCATCAGGACGCCGCCGTACTGGTGGTGAATAAACCGACCCTGTTGCTTTCCGTCCCTGGCCGGGCCGATGACAACAAGGATTGCCTGATCACCCGCCTGCAAGAAAACGGCTACCCCGAAGCCCGCATCGTCCATCGCCTGGACTGGGAAACCTCCGGCATCATTCTGCTGGCCCGTGACCCGGACACCCATCGCGAATTGTCTCGGCAATTTCACGACCGTGAAACCGAAAAGGCCTACACCGCACTTTGCTGGGGTCAGCCGGAACTGGACAGCGGCAGCATCGACCTGCCCCTGCGCTACGACCCGCCGACCAAGCCGCGCCATGTGGTGGATTTCGAGTTCGGCAAAAACGCCCTGACATTCTGGCGCGTGCTGGAACGATGCGGCGACTGGTGCCGGGTTGAACTGACGCCAATCACCGGCCGCTCCCATCAGTTGCGCGTGCACATGCTCTCCATCGGCCACCCGCTGCTGGGTGACGGGCTCTATGCCCACGAGCAGGCGCTGGCCGCCTGGCCACGGCTGTGCCTGCACGCGAGCATGCTCAGCTTCACTCATCCGCAGACCGGTGAACGCCTGCGTTTCGAGTGCCCCGCTCCGTTTTGAGCAGACTCGCCGAAATGAAAAACGCCCTTCAACTGAAGGGCGTTTTCATTTACTGAAACAAATTACCCGTCGTAAAAATGGCGTTAAAATATTGTCATAAATTTGTAAAGAAACGTAAAATGATGGCACTACGATAGCAGGCAGGATGCCCCGTGCTCAGTTGCAAGACACTTCAGAACGACTACCCAATCACCTTCAACTTTTCCAACACCACGCTGCACCTCAGTGAACAGCCTTGCATCGAAGCACGGCAAGCGCTGGAGCAACTGATTGAAAAGCGCAGCGCTCGCAAGCTCACCCGTGCGAGTGCACCGCTCGCCAGTGGTGACACCCCTCTATTTGCCAAGGTTCAGCCGCTGGATACGTTAAAGGCGAAAGTGCGGGTAACCTTTGGCAAACCACAGCGTAACGGTCGCTTCGACTGGCCGCTGGAAGAACTGATCAATACCCATGAAGCGCAGCGCCGTGGCGTCCGGATGCCACCACTGCAAGGGTTTGGCTACACCAAGGATCTGCTGGGACTGACCCAGGAATATTTCATTATCACGCGCCTGCTTGACGACCATCTTGACGGCGTACAGTGGCTTAAACGCAACCCCGGCAACGTGGAAGCATTTATCCTGGATGCTTTCGACCTGCTCCACTCCCTTGCCCAGAAGAACATCACTCACATGGATTTCTGGGCCGGCAACATCATGATCCCCGAATCGTCGCTGTCACCGCTCAAAGCCATCGATTTTGAAAACTGCTTCTCCGGCCAGACACCCCATCAAAGCGAAACCCTGGGTTTCCAGCTGGGATTTTTCTATCGCCGGGAAATCTACAAACACATCACTGAAGCCGACTATGATCGGCTGGTTGAAACGTACACAGGACAACTCCCTGGCATCTCGAAGAAAAAGTTCAACCCGGTGTATGTCGCGAGCAAGCATGAATACGTGGGTCGCAAGCAACGCCGTGAAGTGTTCCTCAGCGGACTTCTGATCACAGGCTGACGCGCAAATCAGACCCACCGACAAACGTCGCGCGACGGACGGCATTGTGTCTGCAATGCCGTGAGCCAATACGGTAAACTTGCGCCATTGCTGTCTGGAGCTACTTATGCGCGAAGAGTTGAACCAAGGCCTGATCGATTTCCTCAAGGCCTCCCCTACCCCGTTTCATGCCACCGCCAGCCTTGTTCAGCGCCTGGAAGCGGCGGGTTATCAGCGTCTCGACGAACGCGAGCCCTGGACCACCGAAGCCAACGGCCGCTACTACGTCACCCGTAACGACTCTTCGATTGTCGCCGTCAAAATGGGCCGTCACTCCCCCCTGCATGGCGGTATCCGCTTGGTCGGCGCCCATACCGACAGCCCGTGCCTGCGAGTCAAACCCCAGCCGGAACTGCAACGCCAGGGTTTCTGGCAGCTGGGTGTCGAAGTGTATGGCGGCGCGCTGCTGGCTCCGTGGTTCGACCGCGACCTGTCCCTGGCGGGCCGCGTGACCTTCCGCCGCGACGGCAAGGTCGAGAGCCAGTTGATCGACTTCAAGACACCGATCGCGATCATTCCAAACCTGGCCATTCACCTCAATCGTGAAGCCAACATGGGTTGGGCGATCAACGCCCAGACCGAATTGCCGCCGATCCTCGCGCAGTTCGCCGGTGACGAGCGCGTGGACTTCCGCGCAGTGCTCACCAATCAACTTGCTCTTGAGCATGGCCTGAACGCCGACGTGGTGCTCGACTACGAGTTGAGCTTCTACGATACCCAGAGCGCTGCGGTCATCGGCCTGCATGGCGACTTCATCGCCGGCGCGCGCCTCGACAACCTGCTGTCCTGCTACGCCGGCCTGCAAGCGTTGCTGACGGCTGAAACCGACGAAACCTGCGTACTGGTCGCCAATGACCACGAAGAAGTCGGCTCCTGCTCGGCCTGTGGCGCTGACGGCCCGATGCTGGAGCAGACGCTGCGTCGTTTGTTGCCCGAAGGTGATGAATTCGTACGCACCATTCAGAAATCCCTGCTGGTCTCGGCCGACAATGCCCACGGCGTACACCCCAACTACGCCGACAAGCACGACGCCAACCACGGCCCGAAACTCAACGCCGGCCCGGTGATCAAGGTCAACAGCAACCAGCGTTACGCCACCAACAGCGAAACCGCCGGGTTCTTCCGCCATCTATGCATGGCCGAAGAAGTGCCGGTGCAAAGCTTCGTGGTGCGCAGCGACATGGGCTGCGGCTCGACCATCGGCCCGATCACCGCCAGCCACCTAGGCGTGCGCACCGTCGACATCGGCCTGCCGACGTTCGCCATGCACTCGATCCGCGAACTGTGCGGCAGTCATGATCTGGCGCACCTCGTGAAAGTGCTTAGCGCGTTCTACGCCAGCCAGGAATTGCCATAAAACCTGTAGGAGCCAGGCTTGCCGGCGAAGGCGCCCTCGAAATCGCCATCGCCGGCAAGCCGTGCTCCTACAGGTGCTCTATGCTCGAAACCCAAAACCCACCTAGACTTTAAGTATCCCTTCCGACAAGGCAGTCGCTCATGATCTCGATGTCTTCATTTCACGCCATGCTGATCCCGATTCTTGCCGGGATGATCCTGCTGGCGATCGGCTTCAACTTCCGCGACAAGAATGCCGGCGTGTTCGCGATGTGGATCGGCATGCTGACCATCCTCGCTACCGTGGTCTTCAAGATCCTCGCCAAACTCAACGAATAAATCCTCGCCCTCGGCTCGCATTGATTTTGGCGGGCTCGTACACTCGGTCGACCTGCTCCTTTCAAGGTTGACCGCCTAGTGTTCGCTCGTCTTTTTGCCCTGCCCAGCCTTTTCCTCGTCTGCCTGATGGCGCTGCTGCCGATCATGCCGGCCCAGGCCGTCGGTTTACCGAGCTTGCTCAACAGCTCGGCGAAAACCCAGCCCGAGGCACAAGAACCCCTCGGGCAATCCCTCGACGAAGTCATCAAGTCACTGGAGAACGATCAGCAACGCAGCAAATTGCTGGCCGACCTGAAGAAGCTGCGCGACGCCACCAAAAAAGCCCAACCGGCTGCTGAAGAAGGCGTGTTGGGCCTGATTGGCGGCACGCTGGCCAATTTTGAAAAACAATTCTCCGGCGCTGACAGCCCGCTCACACGCTGGTCCGACGAGTTTGATCTGGCCAAGGAAGAACTGGCGGGGTTGGTGTTGCCGGCCAATGAATGGCTGCCGATCATCTTTGGCTTCGCCATGATTTTGATGGTCTGGAGCCTGCTGGCCGCCGCGCTGATCTGGCTCGGTCACCGGGTACGGATGCGCTTTGGCCTGACCGAAGAATTGCCGCAGCACCCCAAGGCCCTCGACATGTTGCGCTTTGCCCTGCGCAAACTCGGCCCTTGGCTGATCGCCCTGGTGATGACCGTCTACATGACCTACGCCCTGCCCTCGTCATTGGGCAAAAGCCTGGCGATGGTGCTGGCCTATGCGCTGGTGGTCGGCACGTGTTTTTCGGCGATCTGCGTGATTGCCTTTTCCTTGCTCGACGGGCCACACCGCCACCGCGCCTTGTACATCCTGCGGCATCAGGCCTTTCGGCCGCTGTGGCTGATCGGCAGTTTTGCCGCGTTCGGCGAAGCCTTGAACGACCCGCGACTGGTCGCCAGCCTCGGCAGCCATTTGGCGCACACCGCCGCCACCATCGCCAACGTGCTGGCCGCGCTGTCTACCGGGCTGTTCATCCTGCGCTTCCGACGCCCCATCGCCCACTTGATCCGCAACCAACCGCTGTCACGGCGCCTGACCCGCCGCGCGCTCAGCGACACCATCGAAATTCTCGGCACTTTCTGGTACATGCCAGCGCTGGTGCTGGTGGCGATTTCGCTGTTCGCCACGTTCGTTTCCGCCGGCGACACCAGCACCGCGTTGCGCCAGTCGCTGATCTGCACCGTGCTGCTGGTGTTGTGCATGGTCATCAACGGACTGGTACGCCGGCATGCACTGAAACCGCAACGTGGCGTGAAGCGCCATGCACTGTATTCCGAACGCCTGAAAAGCTTCTTCTATACCCTCGCCCACTTGCTGGTGTGGCTGGCGTTCATCGAACTTGGCCTGCGGGTCTGGGGCATGTCGCTGATTGCGTTCACCGAAGGCGAAGGCCATGAAGTCAGCGTCAAACTGTTCAGCCTCGGCGGCACACTGATTTTTGCCTGGCTGATCTGGATCCTCAGCGACACCGCCGTGCACCACGCCCTCACCCGCTCGCGTAAAGGCCAGGCCAACGCCCGTGCGCAGACGATGATGCCGCTGATCCGCAACGTACTGTTCGTGGCGATTTTCATCGTTGCGCTGATCGTCGCCCTGGCGAACATGGGCATGAACGTCACGCCACTGCTGGCCGGTGCCGGCGTGATCGGCCTGGCCATCGGTTTCGGCGCACAATCGTTGGTCGCGGACCTGATCACCGGGCTGTTCATCATCATCGAGGACTCCCTGGCCATCGACGACTACGTGGATGTCGGCGGCCACCTCGGCACTGTCGAAGGCCTGACCATTCGTACCGTGCGCCTGCGGGACATCGACGGCATCGTCCACACCATCCCGTTCAGTGAAATCAAAAGCATCAAGAACTACTCGCGAGAGTTCGGCTACGCGATCTTTCGCGTGGCGATCCCCTCGAACATGGACATCGATAACGCGATCAAACTGATGCGCGACGTCGGCCAGAAGATGCGCGCCGATCCACTGCAACGGCGGAATATCTGGTCGCCGCTGGAGATTCAAGGGGTCGAGAGTTTCGAGTCAGGCAACGCGATTCTGCGGGCCCGCTTCAAGACCGCACCGATCAAGCAGTGGGAAGTTTCCCGGGTGTTCAACCTGTCCTTGAAACGACACCTGGATGAAGCCGGGCTTGATCTGGCGACACCGCGCATGAGTGTGCAAGTGGTCACGGCGGGTGGCGGCCCAATAGCCGATTAACCCTTGGCCACCTGTGGGAGCGAGCCTGCTCGCGATGGACGCACAGGCACCGCGCTCATTCAGACAGCACACGTAATCGTTCACGACCATCGCGAGCAGGCTCGCTCCCACAGGATCTGCAGCCAATCGCAAGACCGGCGGTATTTAACAAATCGCAGGCATAAAAAAATCCCCGAACCAGTCGGGGATTTTTTATGTTCGATCAATCAGCCCGGGGGCGGATCAATCTTCGCGATAGCGACGCAGCTTCAACTGCTTACCGGCAACGCGAGTGTCCTTCAGCTTGGTCAGCAGACGCTCCAGACCATCTTCCGGCAGCTCGACGAGGCTGAAGCTGTCACGCACCTGGATGCGACCGATGGCTTCACGCGCCAGACCACCTTCGTTGAGGATGGCGCCCAGCAGGTTTTTCGCCGCGATACCGTCACGCGCGCCCAGCGCGGTACGGCAACGGGCACGACCTTCGGCCAATGGAACCGGAGCACGACGCTCACGATCACCACGGTCCGGACGATCACCGGTGCGCTCTGGACGATCGCCACGCGGTGCGTTGTTCGGCACCAGTGGACGTTCTTTCTCGATTGCAGCCAGGGTCAGCGCCTGAGCGTTGGTCGCCTTGCGCAGCAGGGCAGCAGCCAGTGCACGCGGCGTGCAACCGATATCGGCAGTCAGGCGATCCAGCAGATCACCGTGAGTCGATTCGGCATCACCAACCAGCGGCGACAGGCTGTTGGTCAGTTTCTTGATGCGGGCATCGAGAACAGCCTGAGCGTCCGGCAGGCGAACTTCGGCAACTTTCTGACCGGTTACACGCTCGATCACTTGCAGCATGCGGCGCTCACGCGGAGTCACCAGCAGCAGTGCACGACCTTCGCGACCGGCACGGCCAGTACGGCCGATACGGTGGACGTAGGATTCCGGATCGTACGGCATGTCAACGTTGAACACGTGAGTGATGCGCGGAACGTCCAGGCCACGAGCGGCAACGTCGGTCGCCACAACGATGTCCAGACGGCCATCCTTGAGGGAGTCGATCACGCGCTCACGCTGGTTCTGGGCAATGTCACCGTTCAGCGCAGCGGCTTTGTAGCCTTTGGCTTCCAGGGCGCTGGCCAGGTCCAGGGTCGCTTGCTTGGTGCGCACGAACATGATCAGGGCGTCGAAGTCTTCGACTTCCAGCAGGCTCAATACAGCCGAGGTCTTCTGGTCAGCGTGAACCAACAGGTGAGCCTGTTCGATCGCGGTAACGGTCTGAGTCTTGGTCTGGATCTTCACGTGTTGCGGATCGCGCAGGTGGCGTTCGGCAATGGCACGGATCGACTGCGGCAGGGTAGCCGAGAACAATACGGTCTGACGGGTTGGAGGCAGCGCCTTGAAGATGACTTCGAGGTCGTCCATGAAACCCAGTTTGAGCATTTCGTCGGCTTCGTCGAGAACCAGGTGGTTCACGGTCGACAGGACTTTTTCGTCGCGACGCAGGTGGTCGCACAGACGGCCCGGAGTGGCGACAACGATCTGTGCGCCATTACGGATTGCTTTCAGTTGTGGACCCATAGGGGCGCCGCCGTAAACGGCCACAACGGTAACGCCTGGCATTTGCTTGGCGTAGGTTTCGAAAGCGGTTGCTACTTGCAGCGCCAACTCACGGGTTGGCGCCAGGATCAGGGCTTGCGGCTCGCGCTTGGCAGGATCGATGCAGTGCAGGATAGGCAGGGCGAACGCAGCGGTTTTACCCGTACCGGTTTGCGCCTGACCAATCATGTCCTGGCCGGCCATGATGATCGGGATCGATTGCTGCTGAATAGCCGAAGGCTCTTCGTAGCCAGTCGCAATGACGGCTGCAAGGATATTCGGATTAAGATTAAAAGCGGCGAAGCCGCCGGTTTCCTGGGTCATGGGTCTGCCTCTAAGTGCATCCGCAAAGACCCATGCTCCAAAGCTGCGCATGCCGTGTAAGACTCAAGAGTCGCCCTGGCTGCTTTGTCGGCGGGGATTTGCGAAAACGAATGAATGAAAAAGATTCGTCAAGGGAGAGTCCGCTGTGCGGACGTGCAGCCGAAGCTGACTTCGGGGAATTGCGCTACCTAAACGCGGCCCGGTTAAAGGCCGGCGCGCACTATACCGGAATTCGCCCAAAAAGGGAGCATTATTTGTCGGAAAACTGACGGATACACCGTTGTGTCACAGGCTTTGCGGATAATCGTGCGACGGTCTATTTTTCAAAGGCCCGGCCCTGCTGGGGATGGCGCTAAAACGGTTCACCGTTGTGACTCGGACCTGCGGCCTCGCCTACCCCTTCAAACCCCTTCCCGCCCGAGGAATTGTTCGATGAATCAACCTGTTACCAGCCGTGTGACCTGCGAAAGGCGCGGCCATGTCCTGTTGATCGGCCTGGATCGGGTGGCCAAGCGCAATGCCTTCGACCTCGACCTGCTCAACGCACTCAGCCTGGCCTACGGTGAGTTCGAGGCTGACAGCGAAGCGCGGGTGGCGGTGGTGTTCGGCCATGGCGAGCATTTCACCGCCGGGCTTGATCTGGTCAGCGCCAGTTCGGCCCTGGCCGAGGGCTGGCAGGCACCGCCCGGCGGTTGCGATCCGTGGGGCGTGTTCGCGGGTCCGCGAGTCAGCAAACCGGTGATCGTCGCCGCGCAAGGTTATTGCCTGACCATCGGTATCGAGCTGATGCTCGCCGCCGACATCAACCTCTGCGCCAGTAACACCCGGTTTGCCCAGAAAGAAGTGCAGCGCGGGATTTTCCCGTTCGGCGGGGCCACATTGCGCCTGCATCAAGTCGCCGGCTGGGGCAATGCGATGCGCTGGTTGCTGACCGGGGATGAATTCGATGCGCATGACGCGTTGCATCTGGGGTTGGTGCAGGAAGTCATGGCCAGCGAGGATTTGCTGCCCCGGGCGATTGAGCTGGCGGAGCGGATTGCCCGGCAGGCGCCGCTGGGGGTACAGGCGACGTTGATGTCGGCGCGACAGGCGCGTTATGAGGGCGAAACAGCCGCTGCGCTGGGGTTGCCGCCGCTGGTGAAGAGTTTGTTGGCGAGTGAGGATGCGAAGGAAGGCGTGCGGTCGATGGTTGAGAAGCGGCCCGGCATTTTCAAAGGGGTTTGAGGTTTGTGGCGAGGCGGATATTGCCTTCGCGGGCAAGCCTCGCTCCTACAAGGTCGTATGCAACCTGTAGGAGCGAGCGGTGCGACGATTCGACTTGCCCGCGAAAGGGCCATCACAGGCGCCGAATCAAGTAGCCGGGCGAATCGCCTTGATCAACGACTGCAACGAATACCCCAACCGTGGCGCCAGCCCTTCGGCCCGCGCAACCAACCCATCCATGTCCAGTTCCTGATCCAGCTCCGACGGCACGAGCAGAATCACATTGCCCTCCTTCACCGGCAACTCCCAGTAATGCCGGTGATAGAGCCCACGCAACAGCGCCGCGCCCAACGGTTTGCCATCGTCGGTGGCCCACTGGTTGATCACCAGCCAGCCACCCGGATTCAGGCGTTTCTGACAATTTTCCAGAAAGCTCCAGGCCAGATGCCCGACGCCCGGCCCGACATCGGTATAAAGGTCGACAAAAATCAGGTCGGCCGGCTCGGCGGTATCGAGCAGTTCCAGCGCATCGCCGACACGGATGTACAGCCGCGGGTCGTCATCCAGCCCCAGGTATTCGATGGCCAGGCGCGGCACGTCGGGCCGCAGCTCGATGGCTTCGACATCTTCCAGCGGCAAGAACTTCAGGCAAGCCTGAGTCAGCGTGCCGGCACCGAGGCCGAGGAACAGCGCGCTTTCCGGTTGCTCGTGGCACAACGCGCCGATCAGCATGGCACGGGTGTAATCGTATTCGAGCCAGCTCGGGTCGGCAGTGAACACGCAGCTCTGTTCGATGGCATCACCGAACTCGAGAAAACGGTAATCGGCCACTTCCAGCACGCGAATCACGCCGAACTCGTCCTGTACCTCGGCGAGCAGATGCTCGACGCGCTCCTCAGTCATTTCGTCTCCAGATCGTCACCGGGCCCGGCAACGCAATGCACCGCAACATCAGGCGGCAAAAGCGCGATTGTCCGCGAAGCGACGGGAACAGGTCACGCACTAATTTGCTGATAACATGAACGTCCGAGCGTAAAACAACCGAGACCGTGATGAGCCAACCCTGGAGCCCTGACAGCTGGCGCGCCCTGCCGATCCAGCAACAACCCCACTACCCCGACGCGGCGCATTTGCTGCACGTCGAGCAAACCCTGGCGAGTTATCCGCCGCTGGTGTTTGCCGGTGAAGCCCGGGAGTTGCGACGTCAGTTTGCCGAAGTGACCCAGGGCCGCGCATTTCTGTTGCAGGGCGGCGATTGCGCCGAAAGCTTCGCCGAGTTCTCTGCCGCGAAAATCCGCGACACCTTCAAAGTGCTGCTGCAAATGGCCATCGTCATGACCTTCGCCGCGGGCTGCCCGGTGGTCAAGGTCGGGCGCATGGCCGGTCAGTTCGCCAAACCGCGTTCGGCCAACGACGAAACCATCGACGGCGTGACCCTGCCCGCCTACCGTGGCGACATCGTCAACGGCATCGGCTTCGACGAAAAAAGCCGTGTGCCGGACCCGGAGCGTCTGCTCCAGTCCTATCACCAGTCCACCGCGACCCTGAACCTGCTGCGCGCCTTCGCCCAAGGCGGCTTTGCCGACCTGCATCAGGTGCACAAATGGAACCTGGACTTCATCGCCAACTCGGCGCTGGCGGAAAAATACAGCCACCTCGCCGATCGCATCGATGAAACCCTGGCGTTCATGCGCGCCTGCGGCATGGACAGCTCGCCACAACTGCGCGAAACCAGTTTCTTCACCGCCCACGAAGCGCTGCTGCTGAACTACGAGGAAGCCTTCGTGCGTCGCGACAGCCTGACCAACGATTACTACGATTGCTCGGCGCACATGTTGTGGATCGGCGACCGCACCCGTCAGCTCGACGGCGCTCATGTCGAATTCCTGCGCGGGGTGAACAACCCGATCGGGGTCAAGGTCGGCCCGAGCATGAACCCGGAAGACTTGATTCGCCTGATCGACGTGCTCAACCCGGACAACGATCCAGGTCGCTTGAACCTGATCGCACGAATGGGCGCGAACAAGGTTGGCGATCATTTGCCGCAACTGATCCGCGCGGTGCAGCGTGAAGGCAAGCAGGTGCTTTGGAGTTCCGATCCGATGCACGGCAACACCATCAAGGCCAGCAGCGGCTACAAGACCCGCGACTTTGCGCAGATTCTTGGCGAGGTGAAGCAGTTCTTCCAGGTGCACGAAGCGGAAGGCACCTATGCCGGCGGCATTCACATCGAGATGACCGGGCAGAATGTCACCGAGTGCATTGGTGGTGCGCGACCGATCACCGAGGACGGGTTGTCGGATCGGTATCACACCCATTGCGACCCGCGGATGAATGCGGATCAGTCGCTGGAGTTGGCGTTTTTGATTGCCGAAACCCTGAAACAAGTCCGTCGGTAAACCGTGTCGCTGCCTTCGCGGGCAAGCCTCGCTCCTACAAAGCCCCATCCTGTAGGAGCGAGGCTTGCCCGCGAAGACGTCAGCTCAATCACCGCCAATACTGGCCAATGCCACCCGCAACCGCCCCGCACTCGCCCGCGGGCAATTCAACTGCACCCGCTCCAACCCCAGCCAATCCGCCATTCGCCGCAAATTCACCGCCAACGCCAGCATCCCTTCCTCATCCAGCCCCGGCTCTTCCTCATGCACGGCATGCACCGCCAACCGCCCCAACGCCCGCTCCGCACGCAAATCCACCCGCGCAGCAATCCGCTCGTTGTATAAAAACGGCAACACGTAATAGCCGTAGACCCGCTTGTCCGGCGGCGTATAAATCTCCAGCCGATAGCGAAAATCGAACAAACGCTCGGTACGACTGCGCTCCCAGATCAGCGAATCGAAGGGTGACAGCAAAGCACTGGCCTCGACCTTGCGCGGCACTTTCGGCTCTGGCAAACAAAAGCCCGGTTGCCGCCAGCCCTGCACTTCACAGCTCAGCAGCTCCCCGGCCTCCACCAATTCCGCAAGGCGCGGACGCGCATCACCCGGGCTGAGCCGGAAGTAATCGCGCAGGTCCTTTTCCGTCGCCACACCCAAGGCATTCGCGGCGTGCAACAGCAGCCCGCGCTGGGCCTCGTCCTCCGCGAGCAACGGCTGCTGCAGAATCGCCGCAGGAATCACCCGCTCGGGCAAATCATAGAGCCGCTCGAACCCTCGCCGCCCGGCCACGGTCACTTCCCCGGCGGCGAACAACCATTCCAGCGCATGCTTTTCCGCGCTCCAGTCCCACCACGGCCCTGCCCGCTCCTGACGGGTCGAAAGGCTGCCGGCGCCCAGTGCGCCGAGCTCTTCAACCGAGGCCAGCACCCGCCGGACAGTGTCCTGTTGCTCACGCCCGAAACGTGCCAGTTGCTGATAGATATCTTCGCCACGACTCGCGCGCTGCATGCGCCAGCGCATCAACGGGTACATCGACAGCGGCAGCAACGAGGCTTCATGACCCCAGTATTCGAACAGCGTGCGTCGCCGGCCCGAACTCCAGGCAGCCTGGTCGAGCAAGTCGGATGAGTAATTGCCGAGGCGGGAAAACAAAGGAAGGTAGTGCGAACGCACCAACGCATTGACCGAATCGATCTGCAAGATGCCCAGCCGCTCGATCAGGCGATTGAGCTGCACCGCTTTGATCGCCGCTGGCGGCTGGCGCCCGTTGAACCCTTGGGCGGCCAGCGCCAGGCGTCGAGCCTGTTTGATGGAAAAGGACAGCGTTGCGGGCATGAGCATCTCCTTGTCTGCTCGCAAACTACCTCACCGGGAGACGGTTTGTGTAGTTGTGGCTTACTCATTTGTGCATCGGGTCATCCCAGAATGGGCGGACGGTTTCGTGCTCGACATCCGCACGACTGAGCCCGATGTCCTTCAACGCTTCGTCGCTCATGCCCGCCAACAACTCGCGTTCACGGTGCAATTCGTACCAGCGACTGATCTTGTGCAGTAAATCCGAGACGACGTGGATGGAATGTTTCTCTACCTCGACATAACCTTTTTGACCTTTCATCTTGTTGCCCTCCGTTTGGGATGGCTCAAGTGTCACGCCAGAGCTAAGATCAATCCAACGAATGTTTCTTATGCAATACATCTCGGAGATTGATGTATGTCCGCCTTCCCAAGTATCGACACCGAAGTGCTGCGCACCTTTGTGGCCATCGCCGATCAGGGTGGTTTCACCCGCGCAGGGGAGCTGGTCAACCGCACGCAATCCGCCGTCAGCATGCAAATGAAGCGGCTGGAAGAGGACGTGTTGCAGCGCCAACTGTTCCAGCGCGACGGCCGCCAGGTGCGGCTGACCGCTGAAGGCCAGGTGCTGCTGGGTTACGCCCGGCGCATCCTCAAGTTGCACAGCGAGGTGTTCAACACCCTGCGCGAACCGCACATGGTCGGCACGGTGCGGATCGGCACGCCGGACGATTACGTGATGCGTTTTCTGCCGGGGATTCTGCGGCGATTCGCCCAGTCATATCCGCTGATCCAGATCGAGGTGCACTGCGAATCATCAAAACAATTGCTGCTACGCCAGGATCTGGATTTATCCATCGTTACCCGCGAGCCGGGCAACGAGATCGGCCAGTTGCTGCGCAAGGAACGTTTCGTCTGGGCCGAGGCACAATGCTACAGCGCCCACGAGCAGACACCGTTGCCGCTGGCGATGTTCAACAGTGATTGTTTCTGCAGGCTGTGGGCCTGCAATGCGCTGGACGCAATGGGTCGCGACTACCGCGTTGCCTACAACAGCTCGAGCCTGTCGGCGATCATGGCGGTGGTCAGCGCCGGCCTGGCCGTCACCGCACAACTGGAAAGCCTGATCACCCCGGACATGCGCATTCTCGGTGACGCCGAAGACCTGCCCTTGCTGCCTGAAGCAAGCATCATGCTGGTGCGCAACCTGCACAATCCGTCACCGATTACCGAATGCCTGGCCGAGCACATCGTCGACGGCTTCAAACTTTAAACGCGAGCATCACCGCGCACAGCACCAGGAAGCCACAGAACAACCCGCGCAGGAGGCGCTCCGGCATGGCATGGGCGATCTTCACGCCCCAACTGATGCTCAGCAGTCCACCCACGGCCAACGGCACGCCGATCATCCAGTCCACTTGATGATGCACGGCATAGGTGACCAGCGTGACGCCCGTGCTGGGTAATGCCAGTGCCAGCGACAACCCTTGGGCCACCACCTGGCTGGTGCCGAACAGGCTGGTCAGCACCGGCGTTGCCACCACCGCCCCGCCCACGCCAAACAATCCGCCCATGGTCCCGGACGCCGCACCGAGCACACCCAGCCATGGCCAGGCGTAATTCATCTGCGAAGAAGCCGGCGCATTGGCGTAGAACATTCGCAGCAGGTTGTAGGCCGACAGCGCGATCAGGAAGGCGACAAATCCGATGCGCATGGTTTGCGCATCAATGCCCACCGCCCAGATGGAGCCGGCCCAGGCAAAGCAAAACCCCATCGAGGCCAGCGGCAGCGCGTGACGCATTTCGATTTTGTTGCGCTGGTGATAACGCCATAGCGCCAGCATCACGTTAGGGACGACCATCACCAGCGCGGTGCCCTGGGCAATTTGCTGATCAAGACCGAACAACACGCCGAGCAACGGAATCGCGATCAGACCGCCGCCAATGCCAAACAAGCCGCCGAGGGTTCCCAGGGCTGCGCCAAATACCAGGTACATCAAAAACTCGATCACGGCCGATTTCCTTTTATCTCAGGCCATTCATCCTACGCAGTCGGCGCTGGCGGGGAAACGCACAGCAACGCACAATGGCTGTGCCAACTTCGCACAAGCATTAATACGCCATGAACCCTAATCAATTGACCGAACAACTCGGCCTGTTCCTCGACGTGCTGGAAACCGGCAGCTTTTCCGCCGCCTCTCGCCGTCATCCACTGACCCCTTCGGCCGTGGCGCGGCGCATCGATAGCCTGGAAAGCGCGGTCGGCAGCCAGTTATTCATTCGCAGCACCCATGCCGT
This sequence comes from Pseudomonas sp. BF-RE-21, assembly GCF_019947305.1. Taxonomy (NCBI): domain Bacteria; kingdom Pseudomonadati; phylum Pseudomonadota; class Gammaproteobacteria; order Pseudomonadales; family Pseudomonadaceae; genus Pseudomonas; species Pseudomonas sp. BF-RE-21. The sequence continues at coordinate 70,061 of NZ_JAGYGF010000027.1, forward strand.
CCGCGCGACCCCGGCCGGCGTGGCGTTTGCCGAGCGTGCGCGGCGGATCGTGGCGGAATTGCAACTGGCCCGCGCCGAGGCAGTGTCCCTGAGCAGCGCGCCGGAAGGCTTGATCCGGATCGACGCGCCGGCCGCGTTCGGCCGACGGCATCTGGCGCCGGTGATCGCTGATTTTCTGATGCTGTACCCCGGCCTCGACGTGCAACTGCACCTGATCGACAGTTTTGTCGACATGCAGGGTTTGAATCTGGGCAAGGTCGATCTGGTGCTGCGTGCCGGGCAAATGGCCGATACCCGACTGGTGGCCACGCCGCTGGCGAGCATGGTGCGCATCGCCTGCGCCAGCCCCGCATACCTGCAACGCCGTGGCGTGCCGACCGACCCGGCGCAGTTGAGTGATCACGACGGCCTCGACTGGGATGGCCTGGCGCCGCCATATGCCTGGCGTTTCGAGCAAAACGCAGAAATGCATTTGCATCGTCCCGGGCGCATCCGCATGAGCGCCAACAATGCCGAGGCGCTGGTCTGCGGTGCGCTGGCCGGGCTCGGTATCGCGCACTTGCCGACCTGGCTGACCAGCGAATACCTGTTGCGCGGCGAACTGCTGCCGCTGTTCTGTGAACACGGCCTGCCACCGCCGGAAACCACCGGCATCTATGCGTTGCGTCTGGAACAGCAACCCAACCCGAGAAGTCGTTTATTGCTGGAGTACCTGAAAGTCCGCTTCAGCCCTGTCCCGCCATGGGATCTGGCGCTGCGAACCAATCTGGACCGGCACTAGGTCAAAATTATCTGGCGCATTAAAGATTCGCCCGCTAGATTCATGAAGATCACTGATCAAGGCTTTGAGATGAACACCGAACGCGACACCACGGATAACTGCGACGACCTGCTGCTGGACAACCAGGCCTGCTTCGCCCTGCATTCCACTTCACTGCTGATGACCAAGGTCTACAAGCCACTGCTGCAAGCGCTGGGCCTGACCTATCCGCAGTACCTGGCGATGATGGTGTTGTGGGAACGGGACGGTTTGACCGTAGGCGAAATCAGCACGCGCTTGCTGACCGATCCCGGCTCGTTGACCCCATTGCTCAAGCGCCTGGAAGTCGAAGGCTTGCTCAGCCGCACTCGCAGCCGCGAGGACGAGCGAGTGGTGATTGTCGAGCTGACTGAACAGGGCCGCGCGTTGCGGGACAAGGCGCGCGGCGTGCCCCAGTGCATCCTCGGCGCCAGCGGCATGACGCTTGAGCGCTTGCAAAAACTGCAAGCGGAGCTGCAAGTGCTGCGCAGTAATCTGCAGGACAGCCTTTAAGCGATCACCTGATAGATCGCGTTATCGTTCTTCGCGGGCAAGCCTCGCTCCTACAGGTCATGTGCGGTCTGTAGGAGCGAGGCTTGCCCGCGAAAGCATCCTCGACGCCACAAAAAAATTCCTGCCTGTTACTCCCACACCAAAGCCTCTACATCAAGCCTCTCCCCGCCGAATGCATACCCTGCGCATGCTTTCAGGGAAACTTTTTTAAAAATTTATCTTGCGCGCTAAATATTAGCGCGATACATTCATCTCGCACTTACTTAGCGCACAAACATTTAGCGCAAATCATCCAAACCTGAAACGAGGCCTACATCATGCAAACTCTCTACACCGCAATCGCAACCTCCACTGGCGGCCGTGACGGTCGTGCGGTTTCCAGCGACAACATCCTCGACGTCAAACTCGCGACCCCGAAAGAACTCGGCGGTGCTGGCGGCGCGGCCACCAACCCGGAACAACTGTTCGCTGCCGGTTACTCGGCCTGCTTCATCGGCGCGCTGAAATTCGTTGCCAGCCAGACCAAACGCAGCATCCCGGCCGACGCCTCGATCACTGCCCACGTCGGCATCGGCCAGATTCCTGGCGGCTTCGGTCTGGACATCGACCTGCACATCAGCCTGCCGGGTCTTGAACAAGCCGATGCGCAAACCCTGGTCGACGCGGCCCACCAGGTCTGCCCGTACTCCAACGCCACCCGCGGCAACGTCGAAGTGCGCCTGCACGTGACTGTCTAACCGTCGACTCCAAGACCGAACAGGAAACCAACATGAACACTTTCAGCAAAGTCTTGACCGGTACCCTTCTCGCCCTGTCCATCCACAGCGCATTCGCGGGCGACGGGGTTGAACACAACACCCAGGCGTTCCTCGATGTCCTGAATGCCGGCACCGGCAAACCGATGGAACAGCTTTCACCGAAAGATGCCCGGGCCATTTTGGTCGGCGCGCAAGCCGGGGTGAAACTGACGCTGCCAAAAGCGGACGTCAGCCAGAAGACCATTCAAGTCGACGGCCAACCGCTCAGCCTGACCATCGTCCGGCCGGCCGGGGTCAAAGGCGAGCTGCCGGTGTTCATGTTCTTCCACGGCGGCGGCTGGGTGCTGGGGGACTTCCCGACCCACGAGCGGCTGGTTCGGGATCTGGTCACGGGTTCGGGGGCAGCGGCGGTGTTCGTCAACTACACCCCTTCGCCGGAAGCGCATTACCCGGTGGCGATCAACCAGGCTTACGCGGCCACTAAATGGGTGGCCGAGCACGGCAAAGAGATCAACGTCGATGGCAAGCGACTGGCCGTGGCCGGTAACAGTGTCGGTGGCAACATGGCGGCCGTGGTTGCGCTGATGGCCAAAGACAAAGGCACCCCGGCGATCAAGTTCCAGGTGCTGTTGTGGCCGGTGACCGATGCGAGCTTTGAAACGGCGTCTTACAACCAGTTTGCCGAAGGGCACTTCCTCACTAAAAACATGATGAAGTGGTTCTGGGACAACTACACCACCGACGCCAAGCAACGTAACGAGATCTACGCTTCACCGCTGCGGGCGACCACCGCACAACTCAAGGGCTTGCCACCTGCGCTGGTGCAGACGGCCGGGGCTGATGTGCTGCGCGATGAGGGTGAAGCCTATGCGCGCAAACTGGATGAGGCCGGTGTGCCGGTCACGGCGGTGCGTTACAACGGCATGATTCACGATTATGGTTTGCTGAATGTGGTGAGCCAGGTGCCGGCGGTTCGCTCCGCAATGCTGCAAGCGTCCGAAGAACTGAAGCAACACCTGAAGAAGTAACACCGCCCCCCCCTGTAGGAGCCGGCTTGCCGGCGATGGCGTCCTCAAGAT
>NZ_JAGYGF010000028.1:0-70556 GCF_019947305.1 Pseudomonas sp. BF-RE-21
CATTGATGGTGACTGATACACCGCCATCGCGAGCAGGCTCGCTCCCACAGGGAACTTCACCTGTCATCACATCGGCGGTGTGACGCCATCCTTGCCAGCCGAGATGGATTGGGCGGTCAGCGTTCCATCGGCACTCTGGGTCACGAACGTCACGACCTTCACACCCACCTTCAGCAAGCTGCGATCCCCAGGCACCAGGTTCACGATCGGCACATCTTCCGGCACCAGAATCTTCTGCTGTCCGCCCTTGTAGTTGACGGTCAACACCCGACCATTACTGACCACCAGATCACCGACGCTGCCGTTGGTCATGCTGCTGCCCTTGACCAGGTCGAAGGGTCGATGGCCGTCGCCACTGCCGGCCAGCTCCGGCGGAAAGACGTGGACTTCCAGCGCTTTGAGCGAGCCATCTTCCTGCGCAATGGCCGCCGAGCCGATGTAGCTGCCCGGTTTGATGTCTTCGATATTGGCCAGGGTGACGGCGCGGATTTTGGTGTCCTTGGTCAGGTTGATGACCACGTTTTCGCCACTGTTGACGTGGACTTTCAACACGTCGGGGCTGACCCCGGTGATCTCGCCGCGTACGCCGATGCGCATGCCCGGTGCGTCTGCAGCCTGGGCGAGGCTTGCCATGAACAATCCGATCAAAGTGCCGCGAATCAGGTAACGGAACATCGCGTTCATGAAAGTGCCTTCCGGTGATGGGTCGTAAGAGAGAACATAAGCACGCTATCGAACAAGATGTAAGTGAATGTATCATCGGATCTTGAAATTCAGGCGCAGGTTCCAGCGCCACTCATTCCGCAAAGGAATGATTGCTATCACTCCAATCCCTCTTCCGCCGACTCGGCCTGCCACTTAGCCTTCACGCATTCCTTTCTGTTCAGCGAGACACGTTATGAACTCAGCGACTCAGGCGCCCCACGGCGCCGCGACAATGACCAAAGGCATGGTGCTGCTGTTTGCCTTCTGCTGCGGCGCCATCGTTGCCAACATTTACTACGCGCAACCGATCATCGGCCTGATCGCGCCCGACATCGGCCTGACCAGCACCATGGCCAGCCTGATCGTTTCGCTGACCCAGATTGGCTACGCGCTGGGCCTGTTCTTCCTGGTGCCGCTGGGTGACCTGCTGGAAAACCGCCGACTGATGATCACCACCACCGTGGTGGCGATTGCCAGTCTGTTGGGCGCCGCGTTCACCGATCAGCCGAATGTGTTTCTGCTGATCTCGTTGCTGGTGGGTTTCAGCTCGGTGTCGGTACAGATCCTGATTCCACTGGCCGCGCACCTGGCGCCGGAGGAGTCTCGCGGTCGAGTGGTCGGCGGGATCATGGGCGGTTTGCTGCTGGGGATCCTGCTGGCGCGACCGGTGTCCAGCGTCGTGGCTGACCACTTCGGCTGGCGGGCGATGTTTGTGATTGCGGCGGGGTTGATGGCGGCCATCAGCATCGTGCTGGCCATGACCATTCCCAAGCGCCAGCCTGATCACAGCGCCTCCTACGGTCAGTTGCTCGGTTCGCTGTGGACGCTGCTGCGCCAGCAACCGGTATTGCGCCAGCGCGCGTTTTATCAGGGCTGCATGTTCGCCACGTTCAGCCTGTTCTGGACCGCCGTGCCGCTGGAATTGGCGCGTAATCATGGCTTGTCGCAAACCCAGATCGCGATTTTCGCCCTGGTCGGCGCCATCGGTGCCATCGCTGCGCCCATCGCCGGTCGACTCGCCGATGCTGGCCACACCCGCATCGCTTCGCTGCTGGCGCTGCTGTTCGCCAGCCTGAGCTTCCTGCCAGCATTCATCCATCCGGCCTACAGCGTCATCGGCCTCGCCGTCACCGGCGTGGTGCTCGACTTCTGCGTACAGATGAACATGGTCCTCGGCCAACGGGCGGTCTACGCCCTCGACGCCAAAAGCCGCAGTCGCCTGAACGCGTTGTACATGACCAGCATCTTCATCGGCGGCGCGTTTGGCTCCTCGGTAGCCAGTGCGGTGTACGAACACGGCGGCTGGTTGTGGATCGTGATTGTGGGTAGCGCGTTTCCACTGCTGGCGTTGTTGCGGTTTTTGGGTGTTTCACAGGAGCGTTCACTGGCGACGGCATAGACATCCAAAAGCTTCGCGGGCAAGTCTCCCCGAGAATGAATGCTTTCGCTCTGCGTCAGCAATCACCCCGAGGTATTCCCGGTTTACACTCAGCGTCCGGAGCCTGAAGCGATGCGGGATGTGGTTCGCGGTTGACCGGTTCAAATGCCGCCTGACCTGCGGCATGTTTTGTTCAAGGAGTGTGCAATGACCCGACGTACTTTTCTCATCACCGGCGCCAGCAAAGGTATTGGCCGCGCGGTGGCCGAACACCTGGACCGCGCCGGACACCGGGTGGTCGGCATTGCCCGCACGCCTGACCTGAGTTTTCCCGGCATCCTGTTTCCGCTGGATTTGAGCGACAGGGCACTCACTCAGGAAGTGCTGGCGGACCTGGCCGGGACTTACGAGTTCGATGGGCTGGTCAACAACGTCGGCCTGGTACGCCCGCAAGTGTTGGGAGAAATCGACCTCGATACGTTCGATGACGTAATGCGGGTCAACCTGCATTCAGCGTTGCAGGCTACCCAGGCGCTGCTGCCGAACATGCGCGCCAAGGGTTGGGGTCGGGTGGTGAACATTTCCAGCCTGACGGTGCTCGGGATTACCCAGCGCACGGCGTACGCAGCGGCAAAAGCGGCGTTGATCAGCTTCACGCGCTCCTGGGCGCTGGAACTGGCGCAAACCGGCGTGACGGTGAACGCCGTGGCACCGGGACCGACGGAAACGGAACTGTTCCGCGCCAACAACCCGCCGGGAAGCGAGGGCGAGGCGCGTTATCTGGCCGGTGTGCCGATGGGGCGTCTGGGACAACCGCAAGAAATTGCCGCCGCGATTGCATTTTTGCTGTCCGAACAGAGTGGATTCATCACCGGCCAGACGCTGTTTGTAGACGGTGGTTCTTCAATAGGCAAAGCGGCGTTCTGACCCACAACACAGGTCCCTGTAGGAGCGGTCCGGCTGCTTGAAGAACAAACCGTCACCGTCAGCGGCAGGATTCGTGTCAGCGCCGCGCAAGGTCTGCGTGAAGCGGCGCTGGCCCATCAAGGGCTGACCATGGCGTCGGCATGGATGTTTGCACCGGAGCTGGCCAGCGGAGTGGTCAGGGAGGTGATGACGAAGTGGACGCTGCCGGTTCAGGAGCTGTGGGCGGTGTTTCCAACCGGGCGGATGGCCAGCGCCAAGGCTCGGGCGTTTGTGGAGTATGTGCAGGGGTTGTTGGTAAAAAGGGTCTGAGAGCACCTGTTTCGTTTATTGCGATTTTCGATTATTTCGAATAGCCTGCCAGCTTCGCTTACTCAGAAGGCTGGAACCATCATGTCACCCACCCTCCATCCGACGATAAACCTCCCGCTGGAGCGCGAAGTGCAGGCTGCTATTGAAGGTCAGCGCGCATTGGCGGCCTACCTTGCCACTCAATTCGAAACACAGCGCATCCAGATTTTCGACGAACAGAATGAGGCTCACAGCGTCGAATTACCCACTTCGGCTCTTCGTTTGCTAGTCGATATCCTAGAAGCGCTCGCTGCGGGCAATGCTGTCAAAGTAGTCCCGGTTCACGCTGAACTGACGACGCAGGAAGCGGCTGATCTGCTTAACGTCTCACGCCCGCACCTGATCAAACTGCTCGAATCCGGCGACTTGTCCTACCACAAAACCGGCAAGCACCGACGTGTGCGCTTTGCCGATTTGATGGACTATAAAAACCGGCGCGATACCGCCAGCGAGCAAGCAATGATGCTGCTCGCCGAGCAGGCACAAGCGTTAAGGACAGGATACGAGTGAGGCACTCCTCTTTTACCGCTGTATATGACGCATGTGTGCTGTACCCCGCGCCCCTGAGAGATTTTTTGATGTGGCTTGCACTCTCCGGACGTTTTAGAGCGAAATGGACAATGGAGATACACAACGAATGGAAACGCAATTTGCTCAAAAACCGTCCGGATCTGACCACAGGACAACTGAACCGCACGTCCGAACTGATGGATCAGGCATTACCCGACGCTTGCGTGTCCGGTTACGAAGAGCTTATTGAAGGATTGACGCTACCCGACGTCGATGATCGACACGTCCTGGCTGTTGCCATTCACTGTAATGCCAGCGTCATCGTCACCTTCAACCAGAAAGATTTCCCCTGCACCGCCCTGAGCCCCTTCGGTATTGAGGCTCAGCATCCTGACGAGTTCGTCGATAACCTTTTTGATCTCGATCCGGCGGCAGTGATCGAGGCGGCACAACGGCAGCGCAAGCAGCTGAAGCTGTCGCCGATGGATGTCAGTAGTTACCTTGAACTTCTGCTGCGTCAGGGCCTGGTTCAATCGAGCAAGGCATTGACCGAGTACCGCGCCATTCTCTGAACGTCCTTCACAGACTCCAGACAGCAAAACGGCGATCCGTAGATCGCCGTTTCCATTTACTGCCCGAATTGCCGTCCCAGCCCACCGGGTACGCCATGGATGTCCGTGTCTTCCCATGGCCCGTTCGGGCTGATCGAGCGGCTCCAGCCGTTGTTCCAGCGGTAGTACGTGCGCTGGCGGTAGAAGGTGTTGGTCTGGTCATCGAGCACATATACGCCGAGCTTTTGATCCCAATGGCTGTTACCGCCCGGTGGCGGTGCGAAGCTGGCCGAGGTGCGTGGCATCGGTTTGGCGGGCTTGGCCGGAATACTTGGCTTACCTGGCGTCGGTGTCGTTGACGGCGTCGGGCGGGGCTGCGACGGCGGGATCGGTGGCAGCGACGTCGGCTCGGGGCGCTGGACCGCACACGCGCTTAACCCCAAAACCAGACTGAGCAGGGTAATACGAGCAATGGCGGTCATGGCGGTGGTTCCTGTTATTTGTCTGGGCTGTCGATGGTCAGTTTTTGCGCCGCGGTGGTGCTGCTGGCCAGAGGCTGGCTGCGACCGATCCATTCGCCGGCAGTCGGTTGGCCGGCCCGTGAGATACGCGCAACCAGTTGGACTTCAGGAAAGTTCGACAGTTTCAACTGCGGCATCATTGCGTCGGCATCGCCCAGTTCGACGGTCGCCGGCAAGTCGGCCACGGTCAGGCGTTTGGCGGCCAATGGTGCGGGAGGCCCCGAGGTGGCGCGGGCGAAAATGAACACGCTGTCACCCGGCTGAACCTTGGCCTTGAGCTCTGGCGCCAGATCGACGCTGACCTTGAGCAGCGCCGCAACCTTGGGCGCAGGCGCCTGGGCAACCTTGCCGCCGCTGGCTTCGAGTTTCTCGGTAGCCCGGGCAATACCGCCTTGCAGCGCGGCGCGGGAGCCGTCTTCCGGCGGCAGTTGCACCAACAGGCGATTCCAGTAATCGATGGCGTCCTGATAATGCGCGCTTTCAAACGCGGCGATACCGAGCAGGCCAAGGCTGGTGACTTCCTTCGGATCGGCTTTCAGCGCTTCGTCGGTGAGGGCCTGAACCTTGTCCGACCACTTCTTGCCATCGGCGAAGTACTGGGCTTGCGCCCATTGGCCGAGCAGTTCCGGCTGACGACCGGCCAGGTTCACCGTGCGCTCGAAGATCTTCGCCGCGTCGGCGGGACGATCCTGCGCCATGTAAGTACGACCCAGGAAGTACAGGCCTTCGGCCGAATCCGGTTGAGCGGCGACGGCGCGTTCCAGACGGCGGGTCATCTCTTCCATCGACTGCGGTGCCTGGGAGAATTCGCGGGTCAGTTCAACCTTGTCGCTGGCGCCGAAATGCAGGTAGAGCCCAAGCCCCAACACCGGCACCAGAATCGCCGCCAGCAATGGCAACGGTTTGCCCAGACGTGCCGCGCGCGGTGCATCGGCGCCTTCGGTGTCGGCGAGCAACTCACGAGCAGCTTCGGCGCGACCGGTTTCCAGTTGCGCTGCGTTGAGCACGCCCTCTTCCTGCTCGGATTGCAACTCAGCCACGCGCTCTTGATACAGCGCTACGTTCAGGGCGGTACGATCCTCTTCAAGCTGGGCGCGGCGGCCACGCAGAACGGGGATCAGCAGAAAACTCAGGGCAACCAGAAGCAGCAGACCTGCAGCGAGCCAGAAATCAATCATTCTTGGTTTTATCCAACAGTTGATCGAGGCGCTCGCGCTCCTCGGCAGAAAGCTCATCCTTGGCATCAGCGCGTTGGACGCGACGGCGGCGGACGATCACGGCGATGATCACAAAACCGCCCAGCAGCAGGCCGGCGGGGCCGAACCAGAGCAAGGCAGTCTTGGCGTTGAGTGCGGGTTTGTAGCGGACGAAATCACCGTAGCGATCGACCATGAAATCGATGATCTGCTGATTGTCCTTGCCCTCGCCCAGCATGCGGAAAATCTCTTTGCGCAGGTCGGCGGCGATCGGTGCGTTGGAATCGGCGATGTCCTGATTCTGGCACTTGGGGCAACGAAGCTCTTTGGTCAGCTCGCGAAAACGCTCGCGATCACCTTCTTTGGCGAACTCATAGGTGTCGATGGCCGCGTGCGCCACGCCGGCCATGCTCAAGCCCAATACAGCGGCAGCTATCCAGCGCTTCATGGCTTGGCCTCGTCCACCAGCGCCTGATACTTGGCCGCCAGTTTTTCGCGCCAGACCTGCTCGTCGATCACGCCGACGAATTTGTCGCGGATGATGCCCTTGGCGTCGATGAAGAAGGTTTCCGGAGCGCCGTATACGCCGAGGTTCAGGCCCAGCGTGCCTTCGTCGTCACGGATGTCCAGTTGATACGGGTTGTGGAACTCCACCAGCCACTTCAAGGCATCCGCATTGATGTCCTTGTAGTTGATGCCGTAGATCACCACGCCCTTCTCGGCCAGTTTGTTCAACACCGGGTGCTCGACCCGGCAGGAAATGCACCAGGTGCCCCACACGTTGACCAGCGCCGGTTTACCGAGAATATCTGCCTTGGTCAGGGTCTTGTCGCCCTGCACCGCGGGCAGGGAAAACTCCGGGAACGGCTTGCCGATCATTGCCGAAGGTAATTCAGTCGGGTCGCCCTTATTCAGTTGTATAACTACAACAGCAGCAAAGCATCCAAGCACAAAGACAATCAACGCGACTACAAGCCAGCGTTTGCTATCAACACTCATCAACTAACCCCCGGTACAGTCATGCCCAATGCTTCACGCACGCGGCTTTTCACCTTGACCCGATAACGACGATCCAGCGCCGCCAGCAGCCCGCCCAAACCGGTCAGCAGACCGCCGAACCAGATCCAGCGCACGAACGGTTTGACGTGCACGCGCACGGCCCAGGCGCCATCACCCAGCGGTTCGCCGAGTGCGACATAGAGGTCGCGGGTGAACCCGGCGTCGATCCCGGCTTCAGTCATCACCGAGTTCTGCACGGTGTACAGGCGTTTTTCCGGGTGCAACACGCTGATTTCCTTACCGTCGCGGATCACCCGTACGGTGCCTTTGTCGGAGGTGAAGTTCGGGCCTTCAAAGTGCTTGGCGCCTTCGAACACGAACTGATAACCGCCCAGGTCCATGGACTCGCCCGGTGCCAGGCGCAGGTCACGTTCAGCGCTGTTCTGGCTCGACAGCACGACACCGAGCGCACACACGGCGATACCCAAATGCGCAAGCTGCATGCCCCAATAGCTGCGAGTCAGGGTCGGCAGGCCTTTGATCAGGCCTTTGTGGCGGGTCTTGTCGAAAATGTCGCGGATACCGGCCAGCAACACCCAGGCGGCCAGCATGAACGTCGCGATCACTGCCCAGTTGAAATCGCCATAAGCGACGCCAGCCACCACGGCCAGCGCGGCGCTGCCGAGCAACACCGGGGTCAACATGCTCATCAGCCATTTGACCGGAGTGTCTTTCCAGCGCACCAGCATGCCAACCGCCATCACCACCATCAGCAACGCCATCAACGGAATGAACAGCGCGTTGAAGTACGGCGGGCCTACGGACAGTTTTGCGCCGGTCATGGCATCGAGAATCAGCGGGTACAAGGTGCCCAGCAGGATCATCGACGCCGCTACCACCAGCACCAGGTTGTTGCCCAGCAGCAAGGTTTCGCGAGACCAGAGGTTGAAGCCGACATGGCTCTTCACCACCGGCGCGCGCAGGGCAAACAGCGTCAGCGAGCCGCCGACCACGAACAGCAGGAAAATCAGGATGAACACGCCGCGCTCGGGATCGGAGGCAAAGGCGTGAACCGAGGTCAGCACGCCGGAACGCACCAGGAATGTACCCAGCAAGCTCAACGAGAACGCAGCGATGGCCAGCAACACGGTCCAGCTCTTGAACACGCCACGTTTTTCCGTGACCGCCAACGAGTGGATCAACGCAGTGCCCACCAGCCAAGGCATGAAGGAGGCGTTTTCCACCGGGTCCCAGAACCACCAGCCGCCCCAGCCGAGTTCGTAGTAAGCCCACCACGAACCGAGGGTGATGCCGATGCCGAGGAAGGCCCAGGCGACGATGGTCCATGGACGCGACCAGCGCGCCCACGCCGCATCGAGTCGACCGCCGAGCAATGCCGCGATGGCGAACGCGAAGGCCACGGAGAAACCGACGTAGCCCATGTACAGCATCGGCGGGTGAACGATCAGGCCGATGTCTTGCAGCAGCGGGTTGAGGTCACGACCGTCCGCCGGAATCTGCGGCAGGATCCGTGCGAACGGGTTGGAGGTAAGGATCAGGAACATCAGGAAACCGGTGCTGATCATGCCCATCACCGCCAGCACCCGCGCCAGCATCACTTGCGGCAACTGCCGGGAGAACACCGACACGGCGAAAGTCCAGCCGCCGAGGATCAATGCCCACAACAGCAACGAACCTTCGTGCGCGCCCCACACTGCACTGAACTTGTAGTACCACGGCAAGGCGCTGTTGGAGTTGCTGGCGACGTAGGCGACGGAGAAGTCGTCGGCCATGAACGCGTAGGTCAGGCAACCGAAAGCGAACAGCAGAAACGCGAACTGCCCCCAGGCGGCCGGCTGGGCCAGGCTCATCCACAAACGATCACCGCGCCAGGCACCGAGCAACGGCACCACGGCCTGAACCAGCGCGAAACACAGCGCCAGAATCATGGCCAGATGGCCGAGTTCAGGAATGAAGATTCCAGATGTCATCGATCAACCCTCCTTCGCGGGCGTTGGAGCAGATTGACCACTGTCTTTCAAAGCCTTGGTCACTTCTGGCGGCATGTACTTCTCATCGTGCTTGGCCAGCACTTCGTCAGCCACCACCACGCCATCGGCGTTCAGTTTGCCCAGCGCAACGATGCCCTGCCCTTCGCGGAACAGGTCCGGAAGGATGCCGCGGTAACTGATGGTCACGGACTTGTTGAAGTCGGTAACGATGAATTTCACGTCCAGCGAATCGCCGGAACGTTGCAGCGACCCCTTCTCGACCATGCCGCCCGCACGGATACGCGTGTCTTGCGGCGCTTCGCCGTTGGCGATTTGCGTCGGGGTGTAAAACAGATTGATGTTCTGCTGCAGGGCGCTCAGGGCCAGACCGACGGCAGCGCCGACACCGACCAGGATCGCGAGAATGATGATAAGACGCTTTTTGCGCAGCGGATTCACTTGCCGTTCTCCCGGCGCAGACGACGCGCCTCTTGTTGCAGATACCGCTTGCGGGCCAGGATCGGCGCCGCCACGTTGAGGGCCAGCACCGCCAGGCTAATGCCATAGGCTGACCAGACATACAGGCCGTGATGGCCCATGGCGAGGAAGTCGCCGAATGAAGCAAAAGTCATCGAGCGGCCTCCAGGCTGTTCTGCACTTCGGCTTTCACCCAACTGGCGCGGGCCTCGCGCTTGAGCACTTCAAGGCGCATGCGCAGCAGCAAAACCGCGCCGAAGAAACAGTAGAAACCCAGCACCGTCAGCAGCAATGGCAGCCACATTTCAACCGGCATCGCCGGTTTTTCGGTGAGGGTGAAGGTCGCGCCCTGGTGCAGGGTGTTCCACCACTCCACCGAGTATTTGATGATCGGGATGTTGATCACGCCGACAATCGCCAGCACCGCGCAGGCCTTGGCCGCGCTGTCACGATTGCTGATGGCGTTGCCCAGCGCAATGAGACCGAAGTACAGAAACAGCAGAATCAGCATGGACGTAAGTCGTGCATCCCAGACCCACCACGAACCCCAGGTCGGTTTGCCCCAGATCGCGCCGGTGACCAGCGCCACGGCGGTCATCCAGGCTCCGATGGGCGCCGCGCATTGCAGGGCGACGTCGGCCAGTTTCATTTTCCACACCAGCCCGACGATGCCGCACACCGCCAGCATCACGTAGACCGACTGCGCCAGCATGGCGGCGGGAACGTGGATATAGATGATGCGAAAGCTGTTGCCTTGCTGGTAGTCCGGCGGCGCGAAGGCCAGGCCCCAAACGACACCAATGCTGATCAGCAGCAACGCTCCGATGCTCAGCCACGGCAGCAGTTTGCCGCTGATGCCATAAAACCATTTGGGTGAGCCGAGCTTATGAAACCAGGTCCAGTTCATTACTGTTTCCATCACGGTTGCTGCTCGTTATCACAAGCAGCCTAGGGTCTTTACTGGTTAAAATTTAACCAGACCTCATTATTCGCCGACGCTGATCTTCAGGCCAGCAGCTATTGCAAAAGGTGTCAGGGTTATCGCCAGGGCGGTCAGGCTACCAAGCCACAGGAGATAACCGATCGCCGGCATGCCCTGCAATGCCGCCTGCAAGGCACCACTGCCGAGAATCAACACCGGGATGTACAACGGCAGAATCAGCAGCGCCAGCAACAAGCCGCCCCGCTTCAAGCCTACCGTCAGGGCCGCGCCCACCGCACCGAGCAGGCTCAGCACCGGTGTACCCAGCAACAGGGAAAGCAGCAACACGGGCAGACAGGCGGTGGGTAAACCGAGCATCAACGCCAGCAGTGGAGCGAGCAAAACCAGTGCCAGACCAGAGAAGGCCCAGTGTGCCAGTACCTTGGCCAAAACCAGAAGAGGCAGGGGGTGCGGCGAAAGGACCCACTGCTCAAGGGAACCGTCTTCGAAATCACTGCGGAAAAGCCCGTCCAGCGAGAGCAAAACCGATAAAAGGGCTGCCACCCAGACCAGTCCCGGAGACAAGGTTTGCAACAATTGAGACTCGGGACCGACCGCCAACGGGAACAGCGAAACCACGATCGCGAAGAACACCAACGGATTGGCCAATTCCGCCGGACGGCGGAACAACAAGCGAGCCTCACGGGCGACCAACAGGCCGAAAACACTCATACGGCCCAATTCCCCAGATCAATGTCGCGATAGCCGGTCGGCATTCGACTCAGCGTGTGGTGCGTGGTCAGTACCACCATGCCGCCACGCTCACAGTGCGCGGCCAGGTGTTCTTCGAGTTGCGCCACGCCTTGCTTGTCGAGCGCAGTGAACGGCTCGTCGAGGATCCACAGCGGCGGGCTGTCCAGATACAACCGTGCCAGGGCCACGCGGCGTTGCTGACCGGCGGACAGGGTGTGGCACGGAACATCTTCGAAACCGCGCAGTCCGACAGCAGCAAGCGCTGCCCAAATGGCTTCATGGGAGGCCGGTTGATGCAGCGCGCAGAGCCAGCTGAGGTTTTCTTCGGGGGTCAGCAGATCCTTGATGCCCGCGGCATGACCGATCCACAGCAGATTGCGCGCCAGTTCGCTGCGTTGTTCGTTCAGCGGCTGGCCATTGAGCAGCACTTGACCGGCGGTCGGTTGCATCAGGCCCGAAAGCAAACGCAAAAGGCTGGTTTTGCCACTGCCGTTGGGGCCGCTGATTTGCAACATTTCGCCACTGGCCAGTCTCAATTCGAGATTTTCGAAGAGCAGTCGAAGGTCTCGCTCACAAGCAAGGGCAACGGTTTGCAGGACAGGACTGGTCAAGAGATCACGGGCCTTTACGGTTCAAGTCGGCGGCGGAACGGCCGCTAAAGAGATGCAGCATAGATGCATTGGCGGCCTGTTCTAGAGAGCTGCGTCAAACAAATGCAATGTTTTCGCCACTCTGTGAAAGACGGGCGGCATTATACATGCCATGCCCCACTCTAAAGAGGGCAATTTCCTCAGGTTGTGACCGCGTATGACAGGCGAAATGAACATCCTCCCGCTACCACCGACCACGCCCGCGACATCGCGACCGCAGGTGGTGAGTGGCGAACTGCTCAAGCTGCTGACGCCGATGGAGGGCCTGATTACCGTCGGGCAGACCGCCAAAGCCGAAGTGCTGTCGCTGAAGCAGGCGGATCAGTCCTTTCAACTGCTGCTCAAGGTCACCCTTGAAAGCGGCCGTCAGACCACGGTTCAGGCCACCAGCAGCCAACCGCTGCCACAGGGCACGAACCTGGCAATTACCCAGCCATCGGCCGGCAACCTCGCCGTGACGGTGCAACAAGCCATTGCCTCCAGCGTCGCCACCCTCACCCGCATCGATACCACACAACTGCCGGTGGGCACCCTGCTGCAAGGCAAAGTGCTGACCTCCCAGGTGCTGCCGCAAGTGCCGGGCCAGCCGACGGTGTTTCGTTCAATGGTGAGCCTGCTCAACACGGCGCTGAGCGGCAGCACCCTGAACATCGACAGCCCGACGCCGCTGCGCATCGGCACCTTGCTGAGCGCGCTGGTGCAAGACACCCAGACCCTGAAATTCGTCCCGCTGAGCAGCCGCCAGGAACAACTGGCAGTCACTCAACAACTGGTCAGCCAACAGAGCCGCCAGGGCTCGCTGGACGGATTACTGAAACTGCTGCAAAACCTGCCAGCCTCGAATCAGACGTCCAGCGACCTGCGTGTCGCCGTGGACAAGTTGCTCGCCGGCCTGCCGGACGTGCAGCAACTCAGCACGCCAAAAGGCCTGGCCCAGGCGCTGGCCAATAGCGGGCTGTTCCTTGAAGCGAAACTGCTCGCCGGGACGAATCCTACGCTGGCACCGGACATGAAAGGTGATTTGCTGAAGTTGATCGCGCAACTGACACCGGGGTTGCCGGCCAACACCAACCTCAATGCGATCATCGCTGCCAACACGCTGGCCCAGACCATGCCTAGCTTTGTGCGTAGCGCCCTGGGCATGCTTGGCCAGGTCAGCGCCAAACCGCAGCCGACCAGCTTTCCTTTGCCGGAACGCTTCCTGCAGAGCGCGGACGGCGAAGGTGATCTGGAGCACTTGCTGCGTCTGGCGGCAGCGGCAGTTTCACGCCTGCAAAGCCATCAACTGTCGAGCCTGGAGCAAACCGGCGTCACAGACGACGGTCGGCTGATGAGCACCTGGCAGCTGGAAATCCCGATGCGCAATATGCAAGACATCGTGCCGTTGCAGGTCAAGTTCCAGCGCGAGGAAGCACCGGAGAAAGAACAACCCAATGAACGCCGTGACGAACGCGAGCCCAAGCAACAACTGTGGCGCGTCGAGTTGGCATTCGACATGGAGCCGTTGGGGCCGCTGCAGATTCAGGCGCAGTTGATCAACGGCAGTCTGTCCAGCCAGCTGTGGGCCGAGCGGCCGTACACCGCGAGTCTGATCGAGAGCAATCTTGTCGGGCTGCGCGAACGCTTGCTGGCATCTGGCCTGAATGTCGGCGATCTCGATTGCCACCTTGGCACACCGCCGCAAGGTCCTCAAACCCGTCTGGAACAACGCTGGGTCGACGAAACCGCATGAGAAATCCCGATACTCCACGCCAGGCCATCGCCCTCAAATACGACGGCACCCACGCCCCTACCCTCACGGCCAAGGGCGACGAAGAACTGGCGGAAGAAATCCTCAAGATTGCCCGCGATTATGAAGTACCGATCTACGAAAATGCCGAGCTGGTGAAATTGCTCGCGAGGATGGAGCTTGGGGACAGTATTCCGGAGGAGTTGTATCGCACGATCGCCGAGATCATTGCGTTTGCCTGGAATTTGAAAGGCAAGTTTCCGGCAGGGCATGACCCGAGTGCGCCGATGATCGAGAAGGACATCACCGATCGCGGGGATGATTACTGAGGTTTCGAAGACGCCATCGCCAGCAAGCCGGCTCCTACAATTTTTTGTGGTGTAGCACGAACCTGTGAACACCACTGACCTGTAGGAGCCGGCTTGCTGGCGAGGCGGCCCTGAGGCTTGCACCGCCCTTTCGGACGCCATCGCTGGCAAGCCGGCTCCTACAGTTTTTTGTGGTGTAGCACGAACCTGTGAACACCACTGACCTGTAGGAGCCGGCTTGCTGGCGAGACGGTCCTGAGGCTTGCACCACCCTTTCGGACGCCATCGCTGGCAAGCCAGCTCCTACAAGTGCGCCGTCGTGTGAAAAATCCGGGAACACACCAAACTCTGTAGGAGCCGGCTTGCCGGCGAAGCGGCCTTGAGTCTTGCAGCGCCCTTTCGGACGCTATCGCCAGCAAGCCGGCTCCTACAAAAGCGCTGTCAGTTCTTGTGCAGCTTGCTCATCAACTCCGCCTCAGCCTGGGTCAAGCCGCAGGACTGAGTCAGTTCATCGACGCTCGCGCCCATTCCGACCAGGCGCGCTGCCTGGGCAAACGACAGGCTCGACGGGTCGCGCTGTTCAAGCTGAGCCAGCTTGTCCGGCAACGGCCCGACCACCGCGCGCAGCTCGTGCAGGTCTTCACCCATGCGCACGCTGCCGTTCTGGTAGTTGTCAACGCGTTTGCCCAGGTCCTTGATGCGCTGATCGCGCAGCGCATCGCCCTCGGCCTGTTGCGCAGCGATCCGCCGCTGACCGCGAATGTACGCCAGAAACATTGCCAGCGTGCCTGCCCAGAAGAGGAACAGGACAATGACCGCAACCTCAAGAATCAATCAGATACTCTCCAGTTCCGACCATTCTTCTTCGCTCATCATCTTGTCCAGCTCGACCAGGATCAGCAATTCGTTGTTCTTGTTGCACACGCCTTGAATGAACTTGGCGGACTCTTCGTTACCCACGTTCGGCGCGGTTTCGATTTCCGACTGACGCAGGTAAACCACTTCAGCCACGCTGTCGACCATGATCCCGACCACTTGCTTGTCGGCTTCGATGATGACAATCCGGGTGTTGTCGCTGATCTCGGCATTCATCAGGCCGAAGCGCTGACGGGTGTCGATCACGGTCACCACATTGCCGCGCAGGTTGATGATGCCCAGCACATAGCTCGGGGCACCCGGGACCGGGGCGATTTCGGTGTAACGCAGGACTTCCTGAACGCGCATCACGTTGATGCCGTAGGTTTCATTGTCCAGCTTGAAGGTTACCCATTGCAGGATCGGATCTTCGGAACCTTTTGCAGACGACGCCTTATCATTCATACCCTGACCCCTCGAAAAACCGCCCTAGCGGTGTGTGTTCAGTGCGATGGCAAGTCACTTGCCCCGCGTGTTTTTTATGTCGGTTTGTGGGACGGCTTGCCGCCGCCCATGTGCTTCGCCCCACCGCTGGCGATCAACTCGGCCAGTTCGGAAACGTCGAGCAACGCACACATGTGTTCAATCACCGTGCCCGCCAGCCATGGCCGTTGACCCCGGTGGGTGCGCCATTTGATTTCGTTCGGGTCCAGGCGCAACGAGCGGCTGACCTGATGCACTGCCAGCCCCCACTCGTAACCCTGAACCGAAATAACGTATTGCAGGCCCTGACGGAAGTCATCGCGATAGCGGTCGGGCATGACCCAACGGGCGGTATCGAGCACTTTCAGGTTGCCGGCCTGGCTCGGCAGAATCCCGAGGAACCATTCCGGCTGACCGAACAACGGTGTCAGTTCCTGACCGGCCAGGGAATAAATCGAGCCCAGGCACACCAGCGGCACCGCCAGGGTCAACCCGGCGACATCGAACAACAGGCATTCGAACGGCTCGGCGGCCCATGCAGGACGGCCGTTGGTTTCCACTGGCGGCGGCGTGTTGCTCGGCGGCAGATGGACTTCGACGATCGGCGGCACGAGCGCTTGCAACTGCGGTGCGGTCGGAGGTACCAGCTCTTGCTGCAGCGGAGCGGTCGGCGGTACCAGCGCTTGCAGCAGCGGTGCGATGGTCGATACCGGCGCCAGGGCCGGGACCGGCGCTTCCATCAGCGCCACCGGGGCTTTCACCACAGGTGCGGTGACCGGCGCGGCAACGGTTGGCGGTTTCTCGGCCGGCTTCTGCGCATCGCGCGCCTGTTCTTCAAGCACCGCGGCCTGGAATTCGTCCAGCGCCGCCTCAACCTCGACCACCTCGGGAATCGCTTCGACTTCCGGCGGCAACTCTTCGGTTGCGTCCATCAACAAGCTGTCCAGATAGGACTGGAGCGCAAGTTGCGGACGGGAAGTGATTTTTACCGGGCGATTCATCTCACGCCACCTGCGCAACGGATTGTTGCGTCAGCAAGTGCTTGAGCAGCGCGCGATAGGCCAGCACGCCGCGACTCTTGCCGTCGAATTGCGAAGGCGTCACGCCGGCACGGCTGGCGTCGCGCAAACGCGTATCGACCGGGATGTAGCCTTGCCAGATTTCTTCCGGATACTTGTCGCGCAACACCCGCAAGGTCCCGAGCGACGCTTGCGTGCGCCGGTCGAACAGGGTCGGCACGATGTTGAATGCCAATGGCTGCTTGCGCGAACGGTTGATCATCGCCAGCGTATTGACCATGCGCTCCAGGCCTTTGACCGCCAGGTGCTCGGTCTGCACCGGAATCACCAATTGCTGACTGGCCGCCAAGGCATTGACCATCAGCACGCCGAGCAACGGCGGGCTGTCGATCACCGCGTAATCGAAGTCCTGCCACAATTGCGCCAGGCTCTTGGCAATCACCAGGCCCAAACCACTCTGCCCCGGCGACTGGCGCTCAAGCGTCGCCAGCGCGGTGCTGGACGGCAACAGGGAAATACTCGCGTGACTGGTGGGCAACAGCAACTGACCGGGCAAGCCTTGCGGCACGCTGCCCCGGTGCAGGAACAGGTCGTAGCTGCTGTGTTCCAGGCTGTCGGGGTCGTAACCGAAGTAGCTGGTCATCGAGCCGTGGGGATCGAGATCGACCACGACCACGCGCTTGCCCGCCTCAGCCAGCAACCCGGCTAAAGCGATAGAGGAAGTGGTTTTACCAACACCACCCTTTTGATTGGCAACGGCCCAGACTCTCATTCGGATTGTTCCTCCCGGTCGATTCGACCGGGAAATAGCTCAACGTGTTAATGCGGGTGACGGAGAATTGACGGCGCTCTCTCGTCCCGGCGACTTGACTGGTGCAGGTGCAGTTTGTGTGCCAGCACGCTTCAACGCGGCATCCGGTTGCGCATGAGCGGTTCCGGTGCCTGTGAGGCTGCGACGGACATCAAGATTTCGTGACACCACCAACACCACACGACGGTTGCGCGCACGGCCTTCGGCGGTCGCGTTGTTGGCCACCGGCTGGAATTCGCCGTAACCCACCGACGCCAAACGACCAGGATTTACCCCCTGCATCGCCAGCATCCGCACGATGCTCGCCGAACGGGCCGAGGACAGCTCCCAGTTGGTCGGGTATTGCGCGGTGCGGATCGGTTGATCGTCGGTGAAACCTTCGACGTGAATCGGGTTGTCGAACGGCCTCAGGATCACTGCGACCTTATCGATGATGTTGAACGCCATGTCGCTGGGCATGGCATCGCCGCTGCCGAACAACAGGCTGGAATTGAGTTCGATCTCGACCCACAGCTCGTTGCCGCGAACGGTCATCTGGTTGGAGCTGATCAAGTCGCCGAACGCGGCGCTGATGTCATCGGCAATGCTTTTCAGCGGGTCGCTGGCACCGGCGATGCCGGCGTCGACCTGTTCGCTGTCCTTGACCAGCGGCTTGGCCGGGGTCACGGTTTTCGGACGCTCCTCACCGATGGGGATCGGCTGGAGCGAACGATCCGAATCGGTGAACACGCCGATCAACGCTTGCGAGATGATCTTGTACTTGCCTTCGTTGATCGAAGAAATCGAGTACATCACCACGAAAAAGGCGAACAGCAACGTAATGAAGTCGGCATAGGAAACGAGCCAGCGTTCATGGTTTACATGTTCTTCAGGTTGTCGACGGCGTGCCATAGTCCATTACTCCCATCAATCCATGAAGCCCTGAAGCTTCAACTCAATAGAGCGAGGGTTTTCACCTTCGGCGATCGACAGGATGCCTTCCAGCAACATTTCGCGATAACGCGACTGACGCAATGCAACGGATTTGAGTTTGGCGGCAATCGGCAACAGCACCAGGTTGGCACTGGCGACGCCGTAGATGGTGGCGACGAAGGCCACGGCGATGCCGCTACCCAGTTGCGACGGATCGGCCAGGTTGCCCATGACGTGGATCAGCCCCATCACCGCACCGATGATGCCGATGGTCGGCGCGTAGCCGCCCATGCTTTCGAAGACTTTGGCGGCTTCGATGTCGCGGCTTTCCTGGGTGTAGAAATCCACTTCCAGAATGCTGCGAATCGCTTCCGGCTCAGCGCCGTCCACCAACAGTTGCAGGCCTTTGCGCGAGTAGGCGTCGGGTTCGGCGTCGGCGATACCTTCCAGACCGAGCAGACCTTCCTTGCGGGCGGTCAGGCTCCAGTTCACCACGCGGTCAACACCGCCGGCCAGGTCCACGCGCGGCGGGAACAGGATCCAGCCAACAATCTGCATGGCGCGCTTGAACGCGCTCATCGGCGATTGCAGCAGCGCCGCGCCGACGGTCCCGCCGAGCACGATCAACGCTGCCGGACCGTTGGCCAGCGCGCCGAGATGGCCGCCTTCAAGGAAGTTGCCACCGATGATGGCGACGAACGCCATGATGATCCCGATAAGGCTGAGTACGTCCATCAGATGCACGCCTCGACCAGGTGCTTGCCAATGTCGTCGAGACCGTACACCGCATCGGCGAGTTCGGCTTTGACGATGGCCATCGGCATGCCGTAGATCACGCAGCTGGCTTCATCCTGAGCCCAGATCGAGCTGCCGCCCTGCTTGAGCAGGCGCGCGCCTTCACGACCGTCGGCGCCCATGCCGGTCAGTACCACCGCCAGAACTTTGTCACCGTAGGACTTGGCAGCCGAACCGAACGTAATGTCCACGCACGGCTTGTAGTTCAGACGTTCGTCGCCCGGCAGGATTTTCACCGCGCCACGGCCGTCGATCATCATTTGCTTGCCACCCGGCGCCAGCAGCGCCAGGCCCGGACGCAGGATGTCGCCATCCTCGGCTTCCTTGACGCTGATGCGGCAGAGCTTGTCCAGACGCTCGGCGAACGCCTTGGTGAAGGCGGCCGGCATGTGCTGGATCAACACGATCGGGGCCGGGAAATTGGCCGGCAGCTGGGTCAGAACCCGTTGCAGGGCAACCGGGCCGCCCGTGGACGTACCGATGGCAACCAGTTTGTAGGCTTTGCGTTTCGGCGCTGGCGACGATGGGCTGGCTGCGAATGTGCGAGCCGGGATCGGTGCCGGTGCCGGACGAGCAGGTGCGCTGCTGCCATAACTGCCGATGCTGGAAGGCGCAGGTGTCGGCGCGGGTGCAGCGACCGGTGCCGGCGCGCTGTAGGCGCTGACACGACGGTTACTGCGCGAGATGCTGAGAATCTTCTCGCACAGCAGTTGCTTGACCTTCTCGGGATTGCGCGAGATGTCTTCGAAATTCTTCGGCAGGAAATCCACCGCGCCGGCATCCAGCGCGTCCAGGGTGACCCGGGCGCCTTCGTGCGTCAGCGAGGAGAACATCAACACCGGGGTCGGGCAGCGCTGCATGATGTGCCGCACCGCCGTGATGCCATCCATCATCGGCATCTCGTAGTCCATGGTGATCACGTCCGGCTTGAGGGCCAGGGCCTGATCGATCGCCTCTTTTCCGTTGGTCGCCGTACCGACGACCTGGATATTCGAATCCGCTGAAAGAATTTCCGAGACGCGGCGGCGGAAAAACCCCGAATCGTCCACCACCAGGACTTTGACTACCATAAACACTCCGTTAGGCGGGGGCGAGGCTTCGTCGCCCCGCTCCCCCAGAATCAAATACGCCGTGCGGCGTAACGCTTGAGCATGCTCGGAACATCGAGAATCAGCGCAATGCGACCGTCACCGGTGATGGTGGCGCCCGACATGCCCGGGGTTCCCTGGAGCATTTTGCCCAATGGCTTGATGACCACTTCTTCCTGGCCGACCAGTTGATCGACAACGAAGCCGATCCGCTGGGTGCCCACCGAAAGGATCACCACATGGCCTTCGCGCTGCTCTTCGTGAGCGGCGGAGCTGACCAGCCAGCGCTTGAGGTAGAACAGTGGCAGCGCCTTGTCCCGCACGATCACCACTTCCTGGCCGTCCACCACGTTGGTGGTCGACAGGTCGAGGTGGAAGATCTCGTTGACGTTCACCAGCGGGAACGCGAACGCCTGGTTGCCGAGCATGACCATCAGCGTCGGCATGATCGCCAGGGTCAACGGGACCTTGATGACGATCTTCGAGCCCTTGCCCTTGGTCGAGTAGATATTGATGGTGCCGTTGAGCTGGGCGATCTTGGTTTTCACCACGTCCATGCCCACGCCACGACCCGACACGTCGGAGATCTCGGTCTTGGTCGAGAAACCCGGTGCGAAGATCAGGTTGAAGCAGTCGGACTCGCTGAGGCGATCCGCCGCATCCTTGTCCATCAAACCTTTCTTCACCGCGATGCCGCGCAACACGTCGGCGTCCATGCCCTTGCCGTCATCGGAGATGGACAGCAGGATGTGGTCGCCTTCCTGTTCAGCGGACAAAATCACTTTGCCGCTGCGCGGTTTGCCCATCGCTTCGCGATCGGCCGGCTCTTCGATACCGTGGTCGACCGAGTTGCGCACCAAGTGGACCAGCGGGTCGGCCAGGGCCTCGACAAGGTTTTTGTCGAGGTCGGTTTCTTCGCCGACCAGCTCCAGGTTGATCTCTTTCTTGAGCTGGCGAGCCAGGTCGCGAACCAGACGCGGGAAGCGCCCGAAGACTTTCTTGATCGGTTGCATCCGGGTCTTCATGACCGCGGTCTGCAAGTCGGCCGTGACCACGTCGAGGTTCGACACGGCTTTGGACATGGCTTCATCGGCGCTGTTGGCACCCAGGCGAACCAGGCGGTTACGCACCAGTACCAACTCGCCGACCATGTTCATGATTTCGTCGAGACGCGCGGTGTCGACCCGCACGGTGGTCTCGGCTTCGCTGGCCGGTTTTTCCGCAGGCGGCGCGGCCGCTGCACGGGCAGGCGCCGGTGCAGCAGCGGCGGCAGGTTTTGGTGCAGCGGCGGCAGCAGGCTTCGCTGCTTCGGCTTTTGGCTCGGGCGCCTTGGCGACAGGTGCCGGGGCCTTGGCGACGGGCGTTGCTACCGAAGAGGCAGCGGAACCGGTGCCGACCTCAGTGAACTTGCCTTTGCCATGCAATTCGTCGAGCAGCGATTCGAACTCGTGATCCGAGATCAGATCGCCGCCAGCCGCTGCTGCGGTTGGCGCAGCCGGGGTCGGTACCGAGGCAATGGCCGATTCCAGTGCATCGACCGCAAAGTTGCCCTTGCCGTGCAGCTGATCGAGCAGTGCTTCGAACTCATCGTCGGTAATGTCGGAACTGTCACCTGGCGCTTTCGGCGCAGCCGGTGCGGCAGGCGCAGCGGGTGCTGCCACCGCGTCGACGGCGAACTGGCCTTTGCCGTGCAACTGATCGAGCAACGACTCGAACTCGGCATCGGTGATTTCATCGCTGGTCGCGGCATCGCCGGCCGGCAGCGGAGCAGCGGCCGGGGCCTCAGCCTGAGCCTTGACGGCGTTCAGCGAGTCCAGCAGTTGTTCGAATTCGTTATCAGTGATGTCGCCTGATTCGGCTTCGGCAGCCGGCTCTTCCACCACTTCAGCCACAGGTGCGGCTTGATCGGCGGTTTGCGGCTCGGCCAGACGGGCCAGGGCTGCAAGCAATTCAGGCGTGGCGGCCGTTATCGGGCCACGCTCGCGGACTTCGCTGAACATACCGTTCACCGCGTCCAGCGCTTCGAGAACCACGTCCATCAATTCCGAATCGACGCGACGTTCACCCTTGCGCAGGATGTCAAACACGTTCTCGGCGATGTGACAGCACTCCACCAGCTCGTTGAGCTGGAGGAAGCCGGCGCCCCCTTTTACAGTGTGAAAACCGCGAAAAATTGCATTGAGCAAGTCCGCATCATCCGGTCGGCTTTCAAGCTCGACCAGCTGTTCGGACAGTTGCTCTAGAATCTCGCCGGCCTCAACCAGGAAATCCTGAAGGATCTCTTCATCGGCGCCGAAGCTCATTAAGGGGGTGCTCCTAAAGGTCTAAAAACCTAAAAAACCTAAAATGCTAAAAATCTAAAATCCTAGGCTGGATAACAAATCGTCCACATCGTCCTGACCGGACACAACGTCTTCTCTTTTATCGGCATGAATCTGCGGACCTTCACCCTGAGAGAGATGTTTTTGCGGATCTTTTTCTGCAAGCATCGCTTCACGGTCATGTTCGATGCCCGCAAAGCGGTCCACCTGACTGGCCATAAGCACGAGCTTGAGCAGGTTGCTTTCGACTTCGGTGACCAATTGGGTCACACGCTTGATCACCTGACCGGTGAGGTCCTGGTAATCCTGAGCGAGCAGAATGTCGTTAAGGTTGCTCGACACCGCACGGTTGTCCGCGCTGCTGCGTGCCAGGAAACCATCGACACGCCGTGCCAGTTCACGAAACTCCTCAGCCCCGACTTCGCGACGCATGAACCGCCCCCAGTCCGTGCTCAGCGCCTGAGCTTCATCGCTCAGGCTGTTGACCAGCGGCGTGGAGTTTTCGACCAGATCCATGGTGCGGTTGGCTGCGGCCTCTGTCAGCTTGACAACGTAACCCAGACGCTCGGTGGCATCTGTGATCTGGGACACTTCCTCGGCTTGCGGCATGTGCGGGTCAATCTGAAAATTGACGATCGCACTGTGCAACTCGCGGGTGAGCTTGCCCACTTCCTGATACAGGCCGCGGTCACGGGTCTGGTTGAGCTCATGGATCAGTTGCACAGCGTCACCGAACCTGCCTTTTTCAAGGCTTTCGACCAGTTCGACCGCGTGTTTTTTCAGGGTCGATTCAAAATCGCCCTGTGAAGATTCGTTTTGGTCCATAGCTTCCCCGTGGCGCAGTTTCTCAACCGATGCGTTCGAAAATCTTCTCGATTTTTTCTTTCAACGCCTGGGCCGTGAAGGGTTTGACCACATAGCCGTTTACGCCGGCCTGGGCCGCTTCGATGATCTGCTCGCGCTTGGCTTCAGCGGTCACCATCAGCACTGGCAGGTGCTTGAGCTTTTCATCGGCGCGCACGTGGCGCAGCAGATCGATACCGGTCATGCCAGGCATGTTCCAGTCCGTTACCAGAAAGTCGATGCTTCCGCTGTTGAGAACCGGAATGGCGGTGATGCCATCGTCAGCCTCGACCGTGTTGGTGAACCCAAGGTCACGCAACAGGTTTTTTATGATCCGCCGCATCGTTGAGAAGTCATCAACGATGAGGATTTTCATGTTCTTGTCCAATTCGACCTCCAAGCAGTCTTAAACGCGCCCAGCACCTGGACGCGCCATTTCAATCAATCCGGCAAAGCACTCAATGACTGTCTGGAGCACAACAGATCGAGACCGGCGCAGTTCAACACCACACCAGCCAAGTTCGCAGTGTCCCCACACTGCCTTCAGCGCGCTCGCCACTCCCCCAAACGCCCCCGCAAACGGGCCGCGCACTGGCTGTGTAACTGGCTGACCCGAGATTCGCTGACCCCCAGGACCTCACCGATTTCCTTGAGATTCAACTCTTCGTCGTAGTACAGCGCCAACACCAGTCGCTCACGCTCCGGCAAATTGGCAATCGCGTCCGCCAGCGCTGCCTGGAAGCGTTCATCTTCCAGATCGCGCGACGGCTCGAGATGAGCACTCGCGCCATCCTCATGCAGCCCTTCGTGTTCGCCGTCCTGCAACAGGTCGTCGAAACTGAACAAGCGGCTGCCCAGGGTGTCGTTCAAAATCCCGTAGTAATCGTCGAGACTCAATTGGAGTTCGGCCGCAACTTCGTGATCTTTAGCGTCACGGCCGGTTTTAGCTTCAATCGAGCGAATTGCGTCGCTGACCATGCGGGTATTGCGGTGGACCGAACGTGGCGCCCAGTCCCCTTTGCGCACTTCATCAAGCATGGCGCCGCGGATCCGGATGCCCGCGTACGTCTCGAAACTCGCGCCTTTGCTGGCGTCATATTTGGTGGATACTTCAAGCAGGCCGATCATCCCGGCCTGGATCAGGTCTTCGACCTGGACACTGGCTGGCAGTCGCGCCAGCAGGTGGTAAGCAATGCGTTTGACCAGTGGCGCGTAACGCTCGATCAGCTCGTACTGCGCGTCACGCGCCGACTTCTTGTAGAGGTTGTAACCGCTGGCTGTCATAGCACGGGTCCTGCCGTTTGTTGCACGAGGCGCTCGACGAAAAACTCCAGGTGCCCGCGCGGGTTGGCAGGCAGCGGCCAGGTATCGACCTTTTGTGCGATGGCCTTGAAAGCCAGGGAGCACTTGGAACGAGGGAAGGCTTCATAGACCGCGCGCTGCTTCTGCACAGCCTTGCGCACGCTTTCGTCGTACGGCACCGCACCGACGTATTGTAAGGCGACGTCGAGGAAGCGGTCCGTGACCTTGGTCAACTTGGCGAACAGGTTGCGGCCTTCCTGCGGGCTCTGGGCCATGTTGGCCAGGACGCGGAAGCGGTTCATGCCGTAGTCGCGGTTGAGCAGTTTGATCAGGGCGTAGGCATCCGTGATCGAAGTCGGCTCGTCGCAGACCACCAGCAAGACTTCTTGCGCGGCGCGAACAAAACTGACTACCGAGTCACCAATACCCGCAGCGGTGTCGATCACGAGCACGTCAAGGTTGTCGCCGATATCGCTGAACGCCTGGATCAGGCCGGCATGCTGGGCCGGACTCAGATGAACCATGCTTTGTGTGCCGGACGCGGCCGGGACGATGCGGATGCCGCCTGGCCCCTGCAACAACACGTCGCGCAGCTCACAGCGGCCTTCGATGACGTCGGCCAGGGTACGTTTGGGTGTCAGTCCCAACAGGACGTCGACATTCGCCAGCCCCAGATCGGCGTCCAGCAGCATGACGCGCCGGCCGAGCTCAGCTAGAGCCAGGGACAAGTTCACTGACACATTAGTCTTCCCGACGCCACCTTTGCCGCCGGTCACCGCGATCACCTGTACGGGATGCATGCTGCCCATGTTATTTCTTTACCTTGTCTTGCATAGACGGAGGCCACATTACTGGCTGCGCGTTCATCAACTGAACAATGCATGGCAGACCATCGATGTAGGTACAAAAACTGTTCATTAATACCTCAGCCAACCTGCTTGGTCGGGCTGTGATAAATATCAGCGAACATGTCAGCCATGGCTTCTTCGCTGGGTTCTTCCTGCATTTGCACGCTAACGGCGCGACTGACCAACTGATGACGCCGCGGCAGATGCAGATCATCCGGAATACGCGGTCCATCAGTCAGGTAAGCCACCGGCAATTCATGACTGATCGCCAGGCTCAACACCTCGCCCAAGCTTGCCGTCTCATCCAGTTTAGTCAGGATGCAGCCAGCCAGCCCGCAGCGCTTGTAACTGTGATAAGCGGCGGTTAGAACCTGTTTTTGGCTGGTGGTTGCCAGAACCAGATAATTTTTTGATTTGATGCCACGACCGGCGAGGCTTTCGAGCTGCATGCGCAATGCCGGATCGCTGGCCTGAAGGCCCGCGGTATCGATCAGCACCACGCGCTTGCGCAGCAAAGGATCCAGCGCCTGCACCAGGGACTGGCCCGGATCGACGTGCGTCACCGACACATTGAGGATCCGGCCGAGGGTCTTGAGTTGTTCCTGGGCACCGATGCGGTAGCTGTCCATGCTCACCAGCGCGATGTTCTGCGCGCCGTACTTGAGCACGTAACGGGCCGCGAGCTTGGCCAGGGTGGTGGTCTTGCCCATGCCAGCGGGGCCGACCATGGCAATCACGCCGCCCTCTTCCAGTGGCTCGACTTCCGGTGTGGCGATCATCCGCGCCAGGTGCGCCAGCAACATGCGCCAGGCCTGACGAGGTTCATCAATGTCGGTAATCAGCTCCAGCAGATCGCGGGACAACGGACCGGACAAGCCGATGCGTTGCAGGCGGCGCCAAAGGTTGGCCTGGGCCGGGCGGCTGCCTTGCAACTGATTCCAGGCCAGCGAACCGAGCTGTACTTCCATCAGTTCGCGCAAGCTGTTGAGTTCGAAACGCATCGAGTCGAAGGCACGCGGATCAACACCGGTCGCGGCAGGCGCGGGGGCCGGTGCCGGGCGACGAGGTTCAGCGTAGGTCGGCTCGATCAGTGGCTCGGCGGCAGTCAGCGGCAGGCCGGCGAACAACTGGCGATTGGTGGACTTGTCGCTCTCGCCATCGCTGCGCAGGCTCAGTTCGGCCTGGGCGGTGACGATCCGCGACTGGGTCTTGCGCAGCTCATCCTCGAGTTCCATGTTCGGAACACGCGGGGCCAGCGCCGACAGTTTGTAATCCAGAGCGGCCGTCAGCTCGACACCACCGGCGATCCGGCGGTTGCCAATGATGGCGGCATCAGCGCCCAGCTCATCACGAACCAGCTTCATGGCCTGACGCATATCGGCGGCGAAAAAACGCTTAACTTGCATAAACCACTACCTCAGCCGTTGGGCCCTACTGTCGCAACGATGGTCACTTGCTTGTTGTCAGGGATTTCCTGGTAAGCCAACACATGCAAACCCGGGACTGCCAGTCGGCCGAATCGCGACAGCATCGCGCGAACCGGGCCGGCCACCAGCAGAATCACCGGCTGACCTTGCATTTCCTGACGCTGCGCCGCATCGATCAACGAGCGTTGCAGTTTTTCAGCCATGCTTGGCTCCAGCAGAACGCCCTCTTCCGAGCCTTGTCCTGCCTTCTGAAGACTATTGAGCAATATTTGTTCCAACCTTGGCTCCAAGGTGATAACTGGCAGCTCCGACTCAGTCCCCACAATGCTTTGGACGATTGCACGAGATACGCCGACGCGGACAGCGGCCACCAGCGCGGCAGTATCTTGACTCTTGGCGGCGTTGTTCGCGATCGCCTCGGCGATGCTGCGAATGTCCCGTACGGGCACCTGTTCCGCCAGCAACGCCTGGAGCACCTTGAGTAGCTGCGACAACGAAACCACGCCCGGCACCAGCTCTTCTGCCAGTTTTGGCGAGCTTTTGGCCAGCAATTGCATGAGTTGCTGCACTTCTTCGTGGCCAATCAGCTCACTGGAGTGCTTGTACAGAATCTGGTTCAAATGGGTTGCCACTACCGTACTGGCATCGACCACGGTGTAACCGAGGGATTGTGCCTGTGCGCGTTGACTCACTTCGATCCAGACCGCCTCCAGCCCGAAAGCCGGATCTTTGGCGGTAATACCGTTGAGCGAACCGTAGACCTGACCAGGGTTGATCGCCAGCTCGCGGTCCGGATAAATCTCCGCTTCGGCCAGGATCACCCCCATCAGGGTGAGGCGATAGGCGCTCGGCGCGAGGTCGAGGTTGTCACGGATATGCACAGTCGGCATCAGGAAGCCCAGATCCTGGGACAGTTTTTTACGCACACCCTTGATCCGCGCCAGCAGCTGACCACCCTGATTGCGGTCCACCAGCGGAATAAGACGATAGCCGACTTCCAGGCCAATCATGTCGATCGGCGTCACATCGTCCCAGCCAAGCTCCTTGGTTTCCTGAGCGCGAGCCGGTGATGGCAGCAATTCCTGCTGACGCTTGACCTCTTGCAGGGCCTGAACCTTGACGATGTTCTGCTTCTTCCAGAACAGGTACGCGCCACCGGCCGCCAGGGCCGCCATGGTCAGAAAGGAAAAGTGCGGCATGCCGGGCACCAGGCCCATCACTGCCATCAGGCCCGCTGCCACGGCCAGCGCCTTGGGCGAGGCGAACATCTGGCGATTGATCTGCTTGCCCATGTCTTCCGAACCGGAAGCACGGGTCACCATGATCGCTGCAGCTGTAGATAACAACAGTGATGGCAATTGCGCCACCAAACCGTCACCGATGGTCAGCAACGCGTAAACCCTGCCCGCATCACCGAAGGTCATGCCGTGCTGGAAGATACCGACCGCCATGCCGCCGATCAGGTTGATGAACAGAATCAGCAAACCGGCGATGGCGTCGCCACGCACGAACTTGCTGGCACCGTCCATGGAACCATAGAACTCGGCCTCCTGGGCCACTTCCATCCGGCGCATCTTGGCCTGGTTCTGATCGATCAGGCCGGCGTTCAAATCGGCGTCGATCGCCATTTGTTTGCCGGGCATCGCATCGAGGGTGAAACGTGCGCTCACCTCGGAAATCCGCCCGGCACCCTTGGTTACCACGACGAAGTTGATGATCATCAAAATCGCGAAGACCACGATACCGACCACGTAGTTACCGCCGATCACCACCTCACCGAACGCCTGGATCACCTTACCGGCGGCGGCGTGGCCGTCCTGCCCGTGAAGCATCACCACTCGCGTGGAGGCCACGTTCAGCGCCAGTCGCAACAACGTTGCCACCAGCAGAATGGTCGGGAACACCGCGAAATCCAGCGGCCGCAACGCGTAGACGCAGACCAGCAGCACGACGATCGACAGCGCGATGTTGAACGTGAAGAACACGTCCAGCAGGAACGGCGGCACCGGCAGCATCATCATGGCCAGCATGACCAGCAGCAACAACGGCACGCCCAGATTGCCCCGACTTAAGTCGGCAACGTTTGTGCGGGCACTGTTGAGTAACTGAGAGCGATCCACCGGTTTTCCCCGTTCCTTTAAAGCAAACTTTTGACGCCTGAAGCAGACGCAGGGCGGCTACTGCAAGAAGCCTTCCAACTTTTGCCGAGCGCTTGGAACAGAGGGGTTTCTGGGGGGAGTTGTGTCGTCCGGGCTGACGCTTTCGCGGGCAAGCCTTGCTCCTACAGGATGGATGGCACAGATGTTTTTGTGGACGACGCAAACCCTGTAGGAGCGAGGCTTGCCCGCGAAGGCGTCGGCACGACTAGCGCAAACCTCAGGAATCGCGGCGCAGATCCGGTGGAATCGGCAAGTCATCCTTGAGCGGATCCGGCCGCTTGCCCTTGCCCGCGCGGTGCTGTCGGATCTGGTAGACGTAGGCCAATACCTGAGCGACGGCCAGATAAAGCCCGCCAGGAATTTCCTGCTCCAGCTCCGTGGAGTAATAGATCGAACGCGCCAGGGCCGGAGACTCCAGCAGCAGCACTTCGTTGGCCACGGCGATTTCACGGATTTTCAGGGCCAGGAAATCACTGCCCTTGGCAATCAGCATCGGTGCCGAGCCCTTGTCCGGGTCGTATTTGAGCGCCACGGCATAGTGAGTCGGGTTGGTAATGACCACATCGGCCTCGGGGATGGCCGCCATCATCCGGCGCTGGGACATCTCGCGCTGCAACTGGCGAATGCGCTGCTTGACCTCCGGCCTACCCTCCTGATCCTTGTGCTCGTCGCGCACTTCCTGCTTGGTCATCAGCAGCTTTTTGTGGCTTTCCCAGAGCTGCACCGGCACGTCGACGGCGGCGATAATGATCAAGCCGCACGCCATCCACAGGGTGCTCCAGCCGACCACTTGCAGGCTGTGAATGATCGCCATTTCCAACGGCTCGTGCGCAATGCGCATCAGGTCGTCGATGTCGGAATTCAACACCGCCAGCGCGACGAACAGCACAATGAAAAACTTCGCCAGGGCCTTGAGCAGTTCCACCAGCGCCTTGGCCGAGAACATCCGCTTCAGCCCCGCACCGGGGTTCATGCGACTGAATTTCGGCGCCATCGAGCCTGCCGCGAACAACCAGCCACCGAGGGAAATCGGGCCGAGAAATGCCGCCAGCAACAAGGTGATCATCACCGGCTGAATCGCCAACAGGGCAATCTGCCCCGAGTGCAGCAGGAAGGTGCCCATGCTGCGCTGATCCAGAATCACTTCCCGCGACAGCGTGAAGTTCATGCGCATCAGCTCCATCATGTCCTGCGCCAAAGCCCCGCCGAAAATCAGCAGCGCACCGGCACCGGCAAGCATGATAGCCAAGGTGTTGAGCTCTTTGGAGCGCGCAATTTCGCCCTTGTCCCTGGAGTCCTTTTTACGTTTCTCCGTGGGGTCTTCTGTTTTGTCCTGACCGCTTTCGCTCTCAGCCATGACTCAGCGCGCCCGTGCCAGTTCGCGCAACCACTGCAAGGCCTCGGTAGCCAGCGGTTGGTACTGATTGATGATGTCCGCCAGCCCGACCCAGACAATGAACAGCCCGAGCACCAGGGTCAGCGGGAAGCCGATGGAAAAGATGTTCAGTTGCGGCGCGGCGCGGGTCATCACGCCAAACGCGATGTTGACCACCAGTAGCGCGGTGATCGCCGGCAACACCAGCAACAATGCCGCACCCAGCACCCAACCGAGCTTGCCGGCCAGGTCCCAGAACTGTGAAACCATAAAGCCGCTACCGACCGGGAGTGTGGTGAAACTTTCAGTGAGAATTTCGAAGACCACCAAGTGGCCATTCATGGCCAGGAACAACAGCGTCACCAGCATGGTGAAGAACTGCCCGATCACCGCCACCGACACGCCGTTGGTGGGGTCGACCATCGACGCGAAGCCCATGCCCATCTGAATCGAAACGATCTGCCCGGCGACCACGAAGGCCTGGAAGAACAGTTGCAGGGCGAACCCCATCACCGCGCCGATGAGGATCTGCTCGGCAATCAGCAGCAACCCGCTCAAGTCCAGCGCATTGACCGGCGGCATTGGTGGCAACCCGGGCGCAATCACGACCGTGATCGCGAGGGCGAAATACAGACGCACCCGCTGGGGCACCAGGGTCGTACCAAAAACCGGCATGACCATCAGCAAGCCACCGATGCGAAACAGGGGCAACATGAACGTCGCCACCCAGGTGCTGATCTGGGTATCGGTCAGTTGCAGCAGTGACTGCATGGCTTAGCCGATGACCCGAGGAATATTGCCGTACAACTGCAGGATGTATTCCATGAACGTCTGCACCAGCCACGGACCGGCAACGATCAGCGTCACCAGCATGACCAGCAGGCGCGGCAAGAAGCTCAGGGTTTGTTCGTTGATCTGCGTAGCCGCCTGGAACATCGCGACCAGCAGACCCACCAGCAGACTCGGAATCACCAGCACGGCGACCATCATGGTGGTCAGCCAGAGCGCTTCACGAAAGATGTCTACCGCAACTTCCGGCGTCATGGCGAAACACCGCCGAAGCTACTCGCCAATGTCCCGATGATCAGCGCCCAGCCATCCACCAGCACGAACAGCATGATCTTGAACGGCAGGGAAATGATCAGCGGCGAGAGCATCATCATACCCATGGCCATCAGCACACTGGCGACGACCAGGTCGATGATCAGGAATGGAATGAAGATCATGAAGCCGATCTGGAACGCGGTTTTCAGCTCGGACGTGACGAAGGCCGGCACCAGAATGGTCAGCGGCGCCTGATCCGGCGTGGCGATGTCCGTGCGCTTGGACAGGCGCATGAACAATTCCAGATCACTGCTGCGCGTCTGCGCCAGCATGAAGTCCTTGATCGGCACCTGAGCCTTGGCCACGGCATCCTGCGCGGTGAGTTTTTCCGCCAGATACGGCTGCAAGGCATCCTGGTTCACCCGGTCAAACACCGGCGCCATGATGAACAGGGTCAGAAACAGCGCCATGCCCGTGAGGATCTGGTTCGACGGCGTCTGCTGCAGGCCCAGGGCCTGACGCAGGATCGAGAAGACGATGATGATCCGCGTGAAACTGGTCATCAGCATGACGAACGCCGGAATGAAACTCAGCGCGGTCATGATCAGCAGGATTTGCAGGCTGACCGAATATTCCTGAGCGCCCTGTGCGTTGGTGCCCAGGGTGATCGCCGGGATCGACAACGGATCGGCGGCGAAGGCCAGCGGCGCGGCCAGCATCAGGGCCAGCGTCAAGATGATGCGTAGCGCACCCATTACTTCTTATCCTTCTGATCCTTGCCCATCAGTTCCATCAGGCGCAGGGCAAATTCCGGGGTCGCTTTCTCGGTGACCGGTACGTGCACCGGCTCCTTGAGCACATGCAGCGCGGTGATGGTGCTGGGGCTCAAACCGAGCAGAATCTGCTCGTTGCCAACCTGCACCAGCATCAATCGGTCACGCGGACCCAGCGCCCGGGAACCGATCAACTCGATCACCTGCGCCTTGCCCGCCGGCCCGGCCTGCTGGACCCGGCGCAGCAGCCAGGCGAGGAAGAAGATCAACCCCAGCACCAGCAGCAGACCGAGCACCAATTGCGTCAACTGGCCCGCCACACCGCTGCTGACAGCAGGTGCGGCAGCCACGGCAGCATTAGCAACCGGTTCGGCCGCCAACGCACTGAACGGCAAGGCCAGAAACAACCCCAAAAGCTTTTTCACTCAGCGCAGCTTCTTGATGCGTTCGCTTGGGCTGATCACGTCGGTCAGGCGGATGCCGAACTTCTCGTTGACCACCACCACTTCACCGTGAGCGATCAACGTACCGTTGACCAGCACGTCCAGCGGCTCACCGGCCAGGCGATCGAGCTCGATCACCGAACCCTGGTTGAGCTGCAGCAGGTTACGGATGTTGATGTCGGTGCTGCCGACTTCCATAGAAATCGACACCGGGATGTCGAGGATCACGTCCAGGTTCGGACCGTCCAGGGTTACCGGATCGTTGTTTTTCGGCACGCTGCCGAATTCTTCCATCGGCAGACGGTTCGACGACGAACCAGCAGCGTCAGCCGCCAGCAAGGCGTCAATGTCGTCCTGCCCGGCATCACCGGTTTCTTCCAGGGCCGCAGCCCATTCGTCAGCCAGCGCCTGGTCGTCCTGGGTATTCATATCGTCAGCCATCATGTGTCCTCGGCGGGCAACCCATCAGAGGGCAGCCGTCAGTTAAAAGCGAATATGTAGAGGCGCCGGTCAACGGCGCTCGATCGGCTCGATCACTTGCAACGCGAGGTTGCCTTTGTGCGAGCCCATCTTGACCTTGAACGCAGGCACGCCATTGGCGCGCATGATCATTTCTTCCGGCATTTCGACCGGGATAATGTCCCCCGGCTGCATGTGCAGAATGTCGCGCAGGCGCAACTGGCGACGGGCAACCGTGGCGCCGATCGGCACGTCGACGTCGAGCACGTCCTGGCGCAGGGCATTGACCCAACGCTCGTCCTGATCGTCGAGGTCCGACTGGAAGCCGGCGTCGAGCATTTCGCGTACCGGCTCGATCATCGAGTACGGCATGGTCACGTGCAGGTCGCCGCCACCGCCATCGAGTTCGATGTGGAAGGTCGACACCACAATGGCTTCGCTCGGGCCGACGATGTTGGCCATGGCCGGGTTCACTTCCGAGTTGATGTACTCGAAGTTCACTTCCATGATCGCCTGCCAGGCTTCCTTCAGATCGACGAAAGCCTGCTCCAGCACCATGCGCACCACACGCAGTTCGGTCGGGGTGAATTCACGCCCTTCGATCTTCGCGTGACGGCCGTCGCCGCCGAAGAAGTTGTCCACCAGTTTGAACACCAGTTTGGCGTCGAGGATGAACAGCGCCGTGCCGCGCAACGGCTTGATCTTGACCAGGTTGAGGCTGGTCGGCACGTACAGCGAGTGCACGTATTCGCCAAACTTCATCACCTGCACACCACCGACGGCAACGTCCGCCGAGCGGCGCAGCATGTTGAACATGCTGATGCGGGTGTAGCGGGCGAAACGCTCGTTGATCATTTCCAGGGTCGGCATGCGTCCACGGACGATGCGATCCTGGCTGGTCAGGTCGTAGCTTTTGACACTGCCGGGTTCGGCAGCGGTATCGGTCTGTACCAGACCATCGTCGACACCATGCAACAGCGCATCGATCTCATCCTGGGACAGCAGGTCCTGCACGGCCATGTCGTGTTCCTACTGCAGTACGAAATTAGTGAAAAGCAACTGTTCGATGACCACTTTGCCGAGCTCTTTCTGCGCCACTTCCTGGACGCTGGCCGTGGCTTTCTGGCGCAGCATTTCCTGACCGACCGGCGACGCCAGGGTCGCGAAATCCTGCCCGGAGAACAGCATGACAAGGTTGTTGCGGATGACCGGCATGTGGACTTTCAGGGCTTCCAGGTCGGCCTGATTGCGACCCTGCATGGTGATGCTCACCTGCATGAAGCGCTGGCGGCCGTTCTGGTTGTAGTTGGCCACGAAGGCCGGCGCCATTTGCTCGAAAACCGCTGGTTGCTTGCCGGCCGGGGCAGTTTCAACCACGGCGGCAGGCTTGCTCTGAGCGCTGTGCATGAAGAACCAGGTCGCTCCCACGGACAAGCCGATCGCCAGCAGCAGGGCCACCACGATCACAATGATCAGCTTGATTTTGCCTTTGGTTGCGGGGTCTTTTACTACTGCTTCGCTCTTCGCCATGCCAATAATCCGTCACTATTCGGGTTTTCACAGTCGCACGGCAAGGCAAGAGCAAGTGTTATGCCAGAAGTGTCGGGAGACAGGGGACGGCGGATGACGATTCACCACAAAACAAATGTGGGAGCGAGCCTGCTCGCGATTGCGGTGCAACAGTCGATGAAGATATTGACTGTCAGTGCCTCATCGCGAGCAGGCTCGCTCCCACAGGGTTTGGTGCCTGACTAATTCAGGCGTAGTAGTCGACGGCGCTGGAGCCGATGACACTGGTGGTGCTGGCCGCGACTTCGGCAACGGTCGGCGCGAGCTCTTCATCCACGCCATCGAGGCGACCACCGCTGGCGTTACTGCGCCCGCCCTGCCCCTGCTGAGCCTGTTGTTCCTGACCCTGCCCCTGCCAGCCACGCGACTGATCGGACACGTTGACATCGACCTGCCCCATGCCCTGCTGCGCGAACATGTCACGCAAGCGGTGCATCTGACCATCGAGCGCTTCGCGAACGCTTGGATGCGCGCTCATGAAGGTCACTTGGGTCTGCTGGTCCGGCACCATGTTCACCCGAATGTCGAGACGACCCAGTTCGGCCGGTTGCAACTGGATATCGGCCGCCTTGAGATTGGCGCTGGACAGGTACATGACCCGGTTCACGATTTCTTCGGTCCAGCCGCTTTGATTCATCGTGATCGGCTGATTCACCGGTACCGCGTTGGCGGTTTTCGGTGTAGCTGCCTGAGTCAGTGCCGCCAGACGGTTGGCGAAGTCGTCGACGCGGGTATCGCTGCTCGCCGATTTCAAGTCCTTGAGGCCGTCATCGATCAACCCACTGAAGGTTTTCTCACCGCCCTGGCTGGTACTGTCCTTGTCCGCCTGCACATCGAGCATGCCCGCCATGCCGGCGGCAAAGTTCTGCGCCGAGGTGGGTTCGCCATCAGCCTGGGCCTGAGCAGCCGTCGGTGCTGCCTTGGGTTGCGTCTGACTGGCAGCGGAAATATGACCGCCCTGCTCCATGGCCATGCGCACGGCCGGCAGCGCATCCAGCGGATCGGCTTCAGGATCGAACGCGTCATCCGCCGGCGCGGCAACCTGTACCGCCGCCACTGGCGCAGCAACAGGAGGCGCCTGCACTTGCGGCTGCTCAGTGACCACCACTGGCGGTGCTTGCGGAACCGGAGCTGCCACCACGGCTTGCAACGCTGGCAGCAATGACGGATCGAGAGCCGGATCAACCGGCGCCGTGTCGACGACTACCGGGGTTTCTGCGGTATCCGCGGCAGCTGCGGCATCATCGCTGGCAGCCTTGTCGTCGGCCGGTGCCGGTTTATCGGCGGGCAAGGTTTTGCCGCTATCGGCAACCGTCGGTTCCGGGGCGGCAGCATTGTCGTTGCCGACGCTCTTTTTATCG
Source organism: Pseudomonas sp. BF-RE-21 (assembly GCF_019947305.1). Classification (NCBI taxonomy): domain Bacteria; kingdom Pseudomonadati; phylum Pseudomonadota; class Gammaproteobacteria; order Pseudomonadales; family Pseudomonadaceae; genus Pseudomonas; species Pseudomonas sp. BF-RE-21. The sequence goes on from NZ_JAGYGF010000028.1 coordinate 35,853, forward strand.
GGGCTGTCCGGGGCTTTATCGCGCACCGACTTCGGCGCTCCATCGGTGGCCGCCGAGGGCTTGTTCTGGGCTTGATTGGCGTAGACCTGAGCGAAGCTGGAGGCTTTGTCCCCGGGCTCAGCGGACAGCGCCGGTGGATTGGCGGAGGCGGCTTGAGTCTTGGCCTGAGCGGCGGCCTGAAGAAGAATATTGGGGGTAACGGGCATGAAACGGTCTCCGCTGCACTGGGATCGTTGGTACAGTTGCGGAGATTGTTGCAAGGGTTGCGCCAGTTTTGTTCGAACGGCGCTAAAAACGCCGGACGGTCGCACTGTCAGCGAGAGAGCGCTGGCGCTCTGCTTCGTAGAGGGTGCGGATAATCGCGAATTCACTATCGATTTCGCTGATCAGTTCCTCGATGCCTTCCAGCGAGTCCTGTTTGCTTCGCTGCTCGAGCTCATTGCACAACTGCGCGAGGCGAATGGCCCCCATGTTGCTGCAACTGCCCTTGAAACTGTGCGCAGTGGCACCGAGCGTCTCGGCATCGTCAGCCTTGTGCAGCTGACTCAAGCGCTCTGTGGAATCGGCAAGAAAAGTATCCAGCAACGTCGAATACTCATCCTCCATGACCTCTTGCAACGCGCTCAGCACGTCGCGATCCAGATGTGTGTCAGCCACTTGCTCACTCCTTGATCAAGAATGCGCGGATTATGCCAGAGCCTCCCAGAAAAATTCCACGCGGGCACTACGACCATCGTCGGACCAGTTGGCGTTACGGCTCAACTGGCGGATCAGACTGACCCCGCGTCCCGACAGACGGGCACCATCGAGGGGGCGCGCCATCACCCTGTCGACATCAAAACCCTTGCCACTGTCTTCGACACGAATCGTCAGGCAACCGCCCTCGCCTTTGGGCGCAACCTGCAAATGCAGCCGCACATAGCCGTCCTGCAGCTCGTCCAGACGTGCATTGCGCTGTTGATAATAGCGGGCAAAACCGGAGGCATCGCGTTTCAGGCTTGAGTCCAGCCCCAGCACGCCGTGCTCCAGTGCATTGGAGTACAACTCCGCGAGCACACTGTAAAGCGCACCGCTCTGGGCGCGCAAACCATGCACTTCCAGCAGCAACTGCAAAAGATACGGCAATGGATTGAAGCGCTTGAGGGTGGCCGCACGAAACTCGAAACTCACCGACCAGTCCAGCGGGCAGGACTGACCGCTGTCGGAATACACCAGGGCCGGCGGACTCAGTTGTGCAGCCTCCAACAGGCTGACTTCGACCATGCTGACATCGTCGCGGGCCTCACCGCGAAAATCCCGCAGCGCCTGCTCGATCTCCTCGAACAGCTGATCGGGCCGACGATTGGCCGCAAACACCCGCTGCAATCGCTCGACGCCGAACAACTGCTCATTGGCATCGCACGTATCAATCACCCCGTCAGACAACAGGAACACCCGATCCCCGACCGCCATCGGAAACACTTCGGTGCGGTCGTCGAACGTCTGCGGGCTCAGCACGCCCAGCGGCAAATGCCGAGCGGTCAGCTGTGTGCGCTCGCCGCTGGCAATACTGTGCAGGTAACCGTCCGGCATCCCACCGTTCCAGACCTCCACCGAGCGCCGCTGAAAACTCAGGCACAGCAGCGTCGCACAACAGAACATGTCCACCGGCAGGATGCGCTTGAGCTTGGCGTTCATCTCGCGCAGGGTTTCCGACAGGCCGTAACCCTTGGCGGTCATGCCGTAGAAGACCTCGGCCAGCGGCATCGCCCCGACGGCGGCCGGCAAGCCATGGCCGGTAAAATCGCCGAGCAGCACGTGCATGTCGCCGGCCGGCGTGAACGCCGCGAGCAGCAAATCACCATTGAACAGCGCATAAGGCGATTGCAGGTAGCGGATGTTGGGGGCGTTCAGGCAGCCGGAATGGGCGACCTTGTCGAACACGGCCTTGGCCACACGCTGCTCGTTGAGCAGGTAATCGTGGTGCCTGGCAATTTGGTCGCGCTGCTCCAGCACGGTGGCCTGCAACCGGCGCAAGCGGTCCATTGCCTTGATTTTGGCGGCGAGGATCACCTGGTTATAGGGTTTTGCCAGAAAGTCGTCACCGCCAGCCTCCAGACAGCGCGCCAAGGCTTCGCTTTCGCTCAGCGACGTCAGGAAGATGATCGGCACCAGGGTTTCCCCGGCCAGCGCCTTGATCTGCCGTGCCGCCTCGAAACCGTCCATCACCGGCATCATGGCGTCCATCAAGACCAGTTGCGGTCGTTGCTGGCAGAACGCTTCGACCGCTTCGGCGCCATTGGTGGCCGTAAGCACTTCATGGCCCTGACGACGGACGATACTCGACAGCAGCATGCGGTCGGCCGCGCTGTCTTCGGCGATCAGGATCGTCAGCGGCTCGAGCGGCTGCACGTTGATCAACTGATGTCGAACAGTTTGTCGAAGTTGGAGATGGCGAGAATCTTCTTCACGTCTGTACTGCTGTTGACGACGCGAATGTCGGAATCGTCGCCACCGGCGTGATCACGCAGCAGAAGCAGCATGCCCAGTGCAGAACTGTCGAGGTAGGTCGCTTCTTTCAAATCGACGACCACTGCAGAGAGTTCCTTGTTCTCGTAGGACTCCCGAAATTCCTGATGTTTGGCGAAATCGAATCGTCCTCTGATCGATATCGTCAGTTTTTGCCCATCCGGAGAGACTTCTGTAACGACTGACATTGAACGGCATCCTTGTCATTGGTGAACATACTTGTACAAGGTTTAGCACTTGACGGAGATGGGGGCAAGGCTGGAAAGGGGCGGAGTTTTTGAGGACGCCTTCGCGGGCAAGCCTCGCTCCTGCGGGATTTGTGCCGTTCACGAAATCATGGACGATGCGAAACCTGTAGGAGCGAGGCTTGCCCGCGAAAAACGATAACGCGGTCGACCTGAATCAGTACGGACTCTCACGCGGCAACCGCTGGGACAACTCGTCCATCAGCTTCTGTTCGCGCCTGTCTTCCAGCTGTCGCGCCTCGTCAGCGTAACGCTGAACCAGTTTGCGCAAGCCTTCGACCCGGGCAAATGCCTGCTGCCAGGTTTCCCGTGCCTTGTTCAGATTGTTCTGATGCCACGCCAGGCTTTGTCGCTGCTGATCGATGGCGGTGCCCAGTTGCGCGAGGAAGCCCTGATAACCCAGCAGCCACTGGCCCGAGACGCCGCTGCTGCCGCGCACGATCCATTGCTCCTGATAGTCGAGTCGAAAGGCTTCAAGGTCGGCGAGTTTGCTTTCTGCCACTCGAACCTGGCCCTGAAAATGGCCTAACCGCTGAGCGGCGGTTTTCTCGGCCTTTTCGGCCATTTCGACCACCGGCGCCAGACGCCCTGCCCGACTCTGGGCCATGATCGATTAACCGCCAGCCGCAGGCGCGAAGATCGAGCCCAGATAGGATTCGCTTTCGCCCAGGCTGATGCTGTCGTTCAACCCTTGGCGCAAGTATTTGGCCAGCTGCGGCTGCAGGGAAATCGCCAGGTCGGTCTCGCGATCACCGCCAGCGACGTAGGCGCCGACACTGATCAGATCGCGGCTCTGCTGATAACGCGACCACAGCTGTTTGAAATACTGGGCGCGGGCCATGTGTTCCGGCGACACCACCGACGGCATGACCCGGCTGATCGACGCTTCGATGTCGATGGCCGGGTAATGCCCTTCCTCAGCCAGACGTCGGGACAGGACGATGTGCCCGTCAAGCACACCCCGCGCCGAGTCGGCGATCGGATCCTGCTGGTCATCGCCTTCGGACAACACGGTATAAAACGCGGTGATCGAACCGCCGCCCTTTTCAGCGTTACCGGCCCGTTCCACCAGTTTCGGCAACTTGGCGAACACCGACGGCGGATAACCCTTGGTCGCCGGCGGCTCGCCAATGGCCAGGGCGATTTCCCGCTGGGCCTGGGCAAAACGAGTCAGCGAGTCCATCAGCAACAGGACATTCTTGCCCTTGTCGCGGAAATACTCGGCGATCCGCGTGCAATACATCGCGGCGCGCAGACGCATCAGCGGCGCATCGTCCGCCGGGGACGCCACGACCACCGAACGCTTGAGCCCTTCTTCACCGAGGATGTGCTCGATGAATTCCTTAACTTCTCGACCCCGTTCACCGATCAGCCCGACGACGATAATGTCGGCCTCGGTGAAGCGGGTCATCATGCCCAGCAGCACACTCTTGCCGACGCCGGTACCGGCGAACAGCCCGAGCCGCTGACCGCGACCGACCGTCAACAAACCGTTGATGGAGCGAATGCCCACGTCCAGCGGCTCGCTGATCGGGTGACGCTTGAGCGGGTTGATCGTCGGGCCGTCCATCGGCACCCAGTCTTCCGCCTTCATGCCGCCCTTGCCGTCCAGCGCACGACCGGCGCCATCGAGCACCCGTCCGAGCATGCTCATGCCCATCGGCAGGCGACCGGTATCGGCCAACGGCACCACTCGGGCGCCGGGCGCGATGCCGGCGACACTGCCGACCGGCATCAGAAAGACTTTGCTGCCGGAGAAGCCCATGACTTCGGCTTCGACCTGCACCGGATGGTAACTGTCGTCGTTGATGACCATGCAGCGGCTGCCCATGGCGGCGCGCAAGCCTTCAGCTTCGAGGGTCAGGCCGACCATGCGCAGCAAGCGGCCTTCGAGGATCGGTGCGCCGGCCAGCTCCGTGGCCTCGGCGTAACTGCCCAGGCGCTTGGCGAAGCTGGTGCGATCAAGGCGCATCGGGAACGTCCGGCTCGGCTTCGACGGCAGGTTTGGCCTCGATCGGCAGCTCCAGGCTCAGGTCCGGCGCGGCTGGGTGCAGGGCCTGCTCGTGCAATTGATCGAACAGCTTGTCCATGACCCGGGCGATGCGCGTTTCAACGGTGGCGTCGATGCGACTGTGCTCCGTCTCGACCCGGCAACCACCAGGCAACAAGGCTTCGTCCTCGACGATGCGCCAGGTTTCTTCATGGCGTTCGCGCAGGGCTTTGACCTGTTCGAAATCCTGCGGATTGATGTACAGCCGCACATTGCCCACGCCCAGCGGCAACAGCTTGAGGGCGTCGCGCATGACGTGTTCGATCTGCGTCGAGTCGATGGCCAGTTCGCGCTGAATCACCTGTTTGGTGATGTGCTGCACGAGGTCGACCAGCGACTTTTCGATCTGGGTGTCTTGCTCGGCGATAGGCTCGAACAGGTTGGCCATCAGTTGCTCAAGCGCGGCGACTTTCGGCGCCAGGACCGCCTCTGCTTCCTGACGGACCTTGAGCGTGGTGCTGTGAAAACCTTCTTTCTCGCCCGTGGCGAAGCCTTCGTTGTAGGCCTCCTGGCGAATGCTTTCGAGTTCTTCGAGGGTCAGTGGCTGGACTTCTTCCAGCGGCACTTCCTCCATTTCCGGCGGCTCGGGCTCTGGTTCCGGCTCGGGCTCCGGTGCAGGCGGGTCGAAACTGGGCAGCGACCAGGTGTCGAAACCCGCGACGTCCTTGGCGCGGATCAGGTCGGTCTGGGACTCATCATGTTTGGACGACATAGTGACCTTAGATCATCTCTTCGCCGCCCTTCCCGCCGAGAACGATTTCTCCGGCTTCGGCCATACGGCGAGCAATGGTGAGGATTTCTTTCTGTGCGGTTTCCACGTCGCTGACGCGCACCGGGCCTTTGGCCTCGAGGTCGTCGCGCAACAGTTCGGCCGCCCGTTTGGACATGTTCTTGAAGATCTTTTCCTTGACGCCTTCGTCCGAGCCTTTGAGGGCCAGTACCAGTACATCGGAGGAGACTTCACGCAGCAACGCCTGAATCCCGCGGTCATCGACATCGGACAGGTTGTTGAACACGAACATGAGGTCTTCGATCTGACCGGACAGGTCTTCGTCGACTTCACGGATCGAGTCCATCAGCTGACCTTCGATCGAGCTGTCGAGGAAGTTCATGATGTCGGCCGCACGCTTGATGCCACCCAGGGTGGTGCGCGAGGCATTCGAGTTGCCGGAGAACTGCTTCTCGAGAATCTGGTTGAGTTCTTTCAGGGCGGCTGGCTGCACGGTATTCAGCGAGGAAACCCGCAGAATGATGTCCAGTCGCACCTTGTGGTCGAAGTTACCCAGCACTTCGCCGGCCTGGTCCGGGTCGAGATACGCCACGACGATCGCCTGGATCTGCGGGTGCTCGTAACGGATCACGTCGGCGACGGCGCGCGGTTCCATCCACTTCAGGCTGTCGAGGCCACTGGTGTTGCCGCCCAGCAGGATCCGGTCGATCAGGCCGTTGGCCTTGTCCTCGCCCAGCGCCTGAGTCAGCATTTTGCGCACGTAGTCGTCGGAGCCGACGCCCAGGCTGGTCTGATCGCCGACAATGTCGACGAACTCGCTCATCACCTGCTCGACCTGCTCGCGGTGCACGTTACCCATCTGCGCCATGGCCACACCCACACGCTGGACCTCTTTGGGCCCCATGTGGCGCAGCACCTGGGCGGCATCGGTAGAACCCAGGGACAGCAGCAGGATTGCGGCTTTATCGACCCGGGACAGTTTGGCGACGGCGGCTCGGTTATCACTCATCTGCGTTAATCCACTCTTTCACGACCTGGGCCACGCGACCCGGATCTTCTGCCACCAGACTCTTGATTGCGTTCAACTGTGCGTCATAGCCTTCGCTCGGGCTCGGCAGCAGGATGCTGGTCGGGCCGCCGAGGCTGACGCGGTCGTTGGCCAGTTCGCCATCCAGGCCGCCCATGCCACCGAGTTCCACGTCGCCGCCAAAGCCGGCCAGCTGTTTGCCTTTGCCGCCATTGGTGATGTTGTTGAGCACCGGACGCAGCACACCGAACACCAGTATCAGGATGAACAAGACACCCAGCACTTGCTTGACGATGTCCCAGAACCACGGCTGGGAGTAGAACGGAATATCGGCAATCACTTCACCGCGCTCGGCGGAGAACGGCATGTTGATCACGCTGACGCTGTCACCACGACTGGCGTCGAAACCGACGGCGTCCTGAACCAGACGAGTGAAGCGCGCCAATTCGTCGGCGCTCCACGGTGCACGGGTGGTTTCGCCGTTGGCCGCGTTGATCTTGACCTGATCGTCCACCACTACCGACACCGACAGGCGGTTCAAACGACCCTGTTGTTGCTTGGTGTGGCTGATGGAGCGGTCGAGTTCGAAGTTCTTGGTGGATTGTTGACGCTTGTCCGCCGGGTACGGTGCCAGCATCGGCTGACCGGTGGCCGGGTCCATGATCTGCTGACCGTTGGCATCCAGCAGTGGCTGGCCTGGCTGCACCATGCCGGCCGACGCGGTAGCGCCACCGGTGGTTTGCGGCGCCGAGGCAGGCGATGGCGGCTGGTTGCTCAGAGCACCCGGTACGCCTTGCGGGCCATTGCTGGCGGTGCGTTGCTCGTTGACCGACTGCTCGCTGCGCAACGCCGGTTGATCCGGATTGAATTGCTCGGAGGTCGACTCGACAGCACTGAAATCCACGTCCGCCGAGACTTCGGCTTTATAGCGGTCGTTGCCCAGCACCGGTTGCAGGATGTTGTGCACACGCTGAGTGAGCATGCTTTCCATGCGACGGCTGTAATCGAATTGCTTGCCGGCCATGGTCAGTTCGGAGTTCTCCGCCTGATCCGAGAGCAGGTTGCCCTTCTGGTCGACGACGGTGATCTGCGACTTGCTGAGTTCTGGAACGCTGGTCGCGACCAGGTTGATGATCGCCACCACCTGACCCGGCTCCAGCGAGCGACCGGAATACAGTTCTACCAGCACCGAAGCGCTCGGCTTGCGCTCGTCACGTACGAACACCGAGCTTTTCGGAATCGCCAGGTGCACGCGGGCACCCTTGACGTTGTTCAGGCTGGAGATGGTCCGGGCCAGTTCGCCTTCGAGGCCGCGACGATAACGGGTCGCTTCCATGAACTGGCTGGTGCCGAGCCCCTGGTCCTTGTCGAGAATCTCGAAACCGATGTTGCCGTCGCTGGGAGTGACACCAGCGCCCGCGAGCTTCAGGCGCGCACGGGACAGGTCATCGGCCTTGACCAGCAAGGCACCGGAGTTCGGTTCAACGGTATAGGGAATGTCTGCGGCAGCCAGGGTATCCATGACTTGCTTGGCGTCCATACCGGCAAGGCTGCCGTACAGAGGCCGGTAGTCCGGCTGTTGGGACCACAACACCACGGCGAAGCCAATCGCCACGCTCGCAGCCAGGCCGACCAACAGGCCCACCTGACGCAACATGGTCATCTCGGAGAGGTTTTCCAGGAAGGACAAGCCGAACAGCGGCGGTTTGCCGTCTATCGGAGTGGCCTTGGCCGGAACATTATCGGCGACTGCTTCTGCCATGACTCAATCTCGTCCTTAAACCGGCATCTGCATGATGTCTTGGTATGCCTGAACCAGCTTGTTACGCACTTGGGTCAACGCCTGAAAAGACACGCTGGCCTTCTGCGAGGAAATCATCACGTCCGTCAGGTCGACACCACTCTTGCCGATCTCGAAGGCACTGGCCAACTGACTGGAAGCCTGCTGGGTGTCGCTCACTTTATTGACGGCCTGACCGAGCATGTCGGAAAAGCTGCTGCCGCTCAATTCAGGGACGGCGGCAGTCGATTTCGGCGCAGACATGGCATCCATTTGCATGGAACGCATGTCCAGCATCAACCGATTGAATTCAATACCTTGGCTCATGGTCTACTCTCATTGACGACCCGCAATTTTTTGACACTCACTCGGCGGGTAGTGAGGTGTTAGCAACAAGGGTGCCATCTCCGTGGCCGCCCAGAACAAAAGCCCTTTATCAGCTCACAAACTTCTGCAGGAGCGAGCCTGCTCGCGATGGTCGTGAACGATAACGCGTCGCTCCTGACTCCATCGCGAGCAGGCTCGCTCCCACAAAGCAAAATCAGGTGGCGAACAGGTAAGCTTCAACATCCATTCCGGCATCACGCATTTGCGCCAGTTTGTAGCGCAGGGTGCGAGGGCTGATGCCCAGACGCTCTGCCGCTTCCTTGCGACGACCCCGCTCAGAGCGCAAGGTATCGATGATCATCTGGAATTCGCGGCGACGCAGGTCGTCACCCAATGCACCGGCAGACTCGGACTCGACTTCCACGCCCCGCACCGGCACGGCGGCCAATGCCGGCAACGGCGCACAGGCAACCGGCCCGGCCAGGCAGAAATCCTGCGGCTGGATCACACCGCCCTGCTGCAGAATCAATGCACGCTGAATCGCGTTATCCAGCTCCCGCACATTGCCCGGCCACGGATAGCCGATCAGGCACGCCTGCGCCTCGGGCGACAGTCGCGCCGCCGCGTGCTTCATTTTATTGACGTGCTTGGTCAGCAGTCGCTCGGCCAGCGGCAGGATGTCGGCGGTGCGTTCGCGCAACGGACGCCAGGCCAAAGGAAATACGGACAGGCGATAGTAAAGGTCTTCGCGGAAACGCCCTGCCGCCACTTCACCGGCAAGGTCACGGTTGGTGGTGGCGACGACCCGAATATCCAGCGTGATCGGTTTGCGCGCGCCGACCCGCTCAACTTCGCGCTCCTGCAACACGCGCAGCAACTTGGCTTGAAGACCCAGGGGCATTTCGGAAATTTCGTCGAGCAGAATGGTTCCGCCGTCGGCCTGCTCGAACTTGCCGGCCTGCGCCGCGATGGCACCAGTGAACGAACCCTTTTCGTGACCGAACAGCGTTGCCTCGAGCATATTGTCGGGAATCGCCGCGCAATTGATCGCAATGAACGGCTGGCTGGCGCGATGAGAATGCTGATGGATGTAACGCGCCAGCACTTCTTTACCGGTCCCGGACTCACCGGAGATCAACACCGTCGAATCACTGCGCGCCACCCGTGCGGCCAATTCCAGCAACTGCGCACTGGCCGGCTCGAACGCTACAGGTCCCTCGCTGTCGGCAGCGCCGAGGTTGCCCAGCGCATGCCGCGCAACCAGATCCAGCAAAGCCTTGGGCTCGAACGGCTTGACCAGATAATCCGCCGCGCCCTGACGCATCGCATCGACCGCGCGCTCTACGGCGCCGTGCGCCGTCATCAGCAGCACCGGCAACTGCGGTTGGCGAGCGCGCAGCAATCCGAGCAGTTGATGGCCGTCCATGCCCGGCATGTTGACGTCACTGAGCACCAGGTTGAACGCCTCGGCTCCAACGGCGTCCAGCGCTTCTTCGGCCGACCCCACAGCTGTGTAGTCATGCCCTGCGAGCAACAACGTATCGGTCAGTGCTTCGCGTAATGCGCGGTCATCCTCGACCAGTAAAACCTTGATCCCCATGTCGTTCACTCCACTCCCTGAGCACTGCGCTTTTCATCAGAAAACAGCGGCAGAATCACCTGCGCGCAGGTGCCGCGACCCAACCGCGAGTGCAGCCGCAATTCTCCCTGATGGGCACGAGCCACGGCCTTGACCACGGTCAGGCCAAGGCCGGTCCCGGTGGTTTTAGTGGTAAAAAATGGCTCACCCAAACGCGCCAGCACTTTCGTATCGATGCCGCTGCCGCTGTCACTGACGCAGACACGCAGGTTGTTGTCGCGGGTGTAGAGATGGACTTTCAAGCGAACGTCGCCGGCACTGGCCTGGATCGCGTTCTCGATCAGATTGAGAATCGCCCCGACCAACGTGTCGCGATTGCACAGCAACTCACCCGCATGACTGTCGCACTGCCAGCGAACCGGCAAATCCTGCACATGGGTCAGCGCCGCTGCCTGCAAGGATTGCATCAGCATTTTCGGCGTGACGCGATCGGTCAGCGGCAGCTCGCCACGAGCGAACACCAGCATGTCGCGCACTTGATGCTCCAGCTCATGCAAACGCTCTTTAAGGCGCCCGGCAAAACGCTGCTGCGTGGCAACCGGCAGTTCTTGCTCGGTCAAATGACTGGCGTAAAGCAATGCGGCGGACAACGGCGTACGAATCTGGTGAGCCAGCGAGGCAACCATTCGACCGAGGGAAGACAGGCGTTCGTGGCGAGCCAGTTGATCTTGCAGATGACGGGTTTCGGTCAGGTCGTTGAGCAATACCAACTGGCCGGGCTCGGCATCCAGCGAGCGGGTGGCGATCGACAGACGCCGACCGTCCTTGAGCGAGATTTCGTGACCGTCGTCTTCGCGCGGCGCGAAGCATCGGGCAATGACATGACGCCACAGCTCGCCTTCGAGAGGCAGGCCGAGCAATTCACAAGCAGCGGGGTTGGCTTCACGCACGATGCCCTGGGCGTCGATGACGATAACGCCGCCGGGCAATAGATCGAGGAGGTTTTGCAGGCGGTTGGCCAGGCGTTCTTTTTCCGCCAGCTCCTGCATGCGCTGAGCGCTGACCACCGCCAGCTCGCCCTTGAGCTCGGTGACCCGGGCTTCGAGCATGCTGTAGGAGTCGGTCAACTGGCTGGACATCTGGTTGAACAACGCGAAAGCCTGCTCAAGGCCAAGCCGGCTTGCCTGCTCTACGGACGACGTTTGTCCCGAAGCATCAGGGACAGGAGACATCTGGGCGGCTTGGGGCATCGGGCTCTCTCGCTTGGCTGACCGTCAGTTAAACGGAACGTTGCGAGGGATGTAGCAATACCCGTGCCTAAAAAAAACCGCCTACAAATGAACGACTTGAAAAACAGGCGTCAATCATCCGCCTGTTCATCACCATCGCGACGGCTCATGCCGTACTTGCGCATCTTCTCTACCAGCGTGGTACGACGGATCCGCAACCGCTCGGCAGCGCGCGCCACGATGCCATTGGCATCATCCAGCGCCTGCTGGATCAGGCCCTGTTCCAGACCACCAAGGTAGTCTTTCAGGTCCAGGCCTTCCGGCGGCAGCATGGCGTTGGCGGTGAAGTCCGGAGTGTGACCGTTGATGGCCACGCGCTCTTCAAGATCGCTGCGCAGGCTATCGACCAGTTGCTCGTCTTCGTCATCGACGTAGCGGAATTTCTTCGGCAACTCGACCACACCGATCACCCCGTACGGGTGCATGATCGCCATGCGCTCCACCAGGTTGGCCAGTTCGCGAACGTTGCCCGGCCAGCCGTGACGGCACAGCGACATGATCGCTGCGGAGTTGAAACGGATCGAACCGCGCTTCTCGTGCTCCATGCGCGAGATCAACTCGTTCATCAGCAGCGGAATATCTTCGACACGTTCGCGTAGCGGTGCCATCTCGATCGGGAACACGTTCAGGCGGTAGTACAAATCTTCGCGGAAAGTGCCGATCTCGATCATGCTTTCGAGATTCTTGTGAGTCGCCGCAATGATGCGCACATCGACGCTTTGGGTCTTGTTGCTGCCCACGCGTTCGAAAGTGCGTTCCTGCAGCACGCGCAACAGCTTGACCTGCATCGGCAGCGGCATGTCGCCAATTTCGTCGAGGAACAGCGTGCCGCCGTTGGCCAGCTCAAAACGCCCGGCGCGACTGGTGATCGCCCCGGTGAACGCGCCCTTCTCATGGCCGAACAATTCGCTTTCCAGCAACTCGGCCGGGATCGCCCCGCAGTTGACCGGGACGAACGGCGCGTCACGACGCTTGGAATGGTAGTGCAGGTTGCGCGCGACCACTTCCTTGCCAGTCCCCGACTCGCCAAGGATCAGCACGCTGGCGTCGGTGTCGGCAACTTGCTGCATCATCTGACGGACGTGTTGAATCGCCCGGCTGGTGCCGACAAGACTGCGGAAAAGGTTGGGCTCGCGATGACGACCGCGCTCGCGGGCCTGGTCGTACATCTCTCGATAGACCTGGGCACGGTGCAGCGAATCGAGCAGTTTGCTGTAGCTGGGTGGCATTTCGAGGGTCGAAAGCACTCGGCGACGCTGGTCTTCTGGCAAGTCAACGGAAGAATTATCGCCCATTAACAAAACCGGAAGGAACTCATCCCAGGTAGAGAGTGTCTTTAACAAGCCCGGAAGTGCACCAGGAGCATTGACCGTCCCGATGAGGACACAGATCACTTCACGACTTGATGACAAAGAGCCGACAGCCTGCTGCCAGTCATGGCTACCGCAGGGTAAATTTTCTTCGCCAAGAAAATTTAAAATCACCGCCAGGTCGCGGCGGCGGACGCTATCGTCATCAATCAGCAGAATTTTGGTTTCACGCCACATGCAATAGCAACTTCCCTAGTCAACTCAATGCCCGAAATGATGGGGCAAGCTAGACGCTTGCAGACACGTTATGCCTGTAGACGCCTGAAATCTGGAACCAGCCACTAGTTAAGTCAAAAAACCGTGCACAGTCAAATTTATGGCGCACTATGTTTGGATTAACTGAGGATTAATTAACCAAACAGATGGTAAACCTTTGCAGCGTTCTGTGCTTGATGGATCTGCGACATCTCATCAACTATTGCTTGTCGCTCCCCTGTCGCCGCCTCCAGAAGCTGCTTATACACCCCTAGCAACTCTTCAAGATTGTCACGCAAGGCGGCCTCGTCTACCGAAGCTTCACTCAAGACGTCTTCCATGCAGGAACGACAAGCCAGATCCAACTCACCGATGGCTTCCCAATTGCGCTCGGCCAAGGCACCGACGAGGGCATCACGGGTGTGTTCGATACGCTGCAATACAAGACTCATGGTGATCTCCTTAAAACTGCGGACCCGGCGCGGCGATAGCATCCCAGCCTTCTTTGACTGTGCGAAGCAAATCGGCGACTTCGTCGAGAATCTTTGGATCGGTTTTGACGTTGGCTTCTGCCAGGCGCTTCATCATGTAGGTGTACAGCTTGTCCAGCTCACCTACAGACTCAATCGAATTTTCCAGGTCCAGGCCTTCACGCAAGCCACCGACGATCGCGATCGCCTTGCCGATGAAAATGCCTTTGTTGGGAATATCCTTGCGCTCCATGGCACCCTTGGCCTGAGCGATGCGATCCAGCCCACCTTCCATGAGCATTTGCACCAGGCGATGGGGGCTGGCTTCGGAAGTCTGGGCCTGAGCACCAATCTTCTGGTACTGCCGAAGGGCTAACATCGGGTTCATGCTGTACCTCATCAAAACTTTGTGATTCGTATAGCCAGTGTATCGACACCGCGTCAAAAATCTTTAGATCGAAACAAAAAAAGCCCGACAAGCGGAATTCGCTGCCGGGCTTTTGGCGCCTACGCGCTATCAGCCTTTTTTCTGTGCGTTCATCGCCTCAAACATCGAGGTAATGTTGCTCGCCGTTGCCTTGAGCTTGCCGACAAGAGTGTCCATGTCGTTGTACTTCTTGGTCAGCACGGTTGTCAGAGTCGCGACTCGACGATCCAATGCCTCCTGCTGGCTGGCCAGGTTGGTTTTAACCTTCGCCAGGCTGGCCGAACGCGCATCGAGGATGCCTTCGTTACCAGTAACGGTATAAGGCGTAATCGCCGAATTCATTCGCTCCAGCAGCCCCTTGGCCGCATCGCCAGTCGCCGCAGGATCACCCAGGAACAGCTTCTGAATTTCACCACCCAGTTTCTGCGTATCCATCGCCGCAGAGAACTTGGTGCTGTCAAAATCGAGCGCACCGGTTTTCTGGTTAGTGGTAATACCCAACTGCGAAAGCACGGTCAGTTTGTCGCCAGCACCGGTACTTGCCAACGGCTCACGGATCGACGCCAGAACACTGCGACCCAGCGAGTCACCGGTCAATGCCGCGGGAATGGTTGGCTTGCCATCTTTATCCAGGGAAGGCTTGCTCAGCGTACTGACGGTGCTGACCACCTGGTTGAAAGCGTCGACAAAGGCCTGGATCGATTTTTTCAAACCGTCACTGTTCGGCCCGACCGTCACAGTGGAAGTACCCGTCGTCACCAGATTCAGTGTCAGGCCGGAAATGGCGCTATCCACAGTGTTGGATTTGCTGGAGATAGCCAGCCCGTCAACCGTAAAGCTGGCATTCGCAGCGAGTTCGCCGATGGCACCCGCCGAAGTCCCATCAGGCGTGGGACCCATTTTCTGGCCCGCGGTAATTTCCAGGCCCGGAATACCACTGAGCGTGATATCGGAATTCAAACCGGTCGCGGTAGAGCCCAGGACCAGACGCGAACCGAAGGAGTCAGTGACAATGTTGGCACTGAAGCCATTGGCGCCTTGCTGGGTGTTGATCGCATCCCGCACCGTCTGCAACGTAGCACCAGGAGGAATGGTGACCGGTCGGGCAATGCCATTTTGAGTGATATTGAGCGTACCGTCCTGAATGGCACTGGTAGGGCCAAGGGGAAACGCAGCGGTCGCCACCTTGGATGAAGTCGCAAGGGAGTTGACCTTGATGACATACGTGCCGTTGACCGCCGAGTTGCTGGCGACAGAGGTCAGCACTTTGGGATCGGAACTCGTGGCGTTGTAACCCAGGAACTGAGGGGTCTTGGTATCACCAAGGTTTTTGATCGCGGCCTGGAAATTCGCCAACACACTCTTGAGGGTCCCGACACCGGAAATCTGCGATGTATTGGTGTTCGTCTGCCGGTTGATCTGGGTTTGCTTGGCCGATTTATCAGCATCAACCAAAGCTTTGACGATAGCCGTGGTGTCAAGACCGGAGCCTAACCCCAGACCCGGTAGAATTGGACTTGCCATGTGGGACTCCCTTCAGTGTGTCGCCGGCCTTTTGACCATTACAACGCCCAAAAGAACATAGCAACAAAATTCGTGCCAGCTGTCAGACTTTAGCGCTGAACAACAGGCTGCTTGCATCATTCAAACTATTGGCCAGTTTGAGCACTTCTTCGTTGGGGATCTGGCGAACCACTTCACCCGACTCACTGGCGATCACTTTAACGATAACCTTGCCTGAAGGTTCATCGATCGAGAACTCCAGATTGCGCTTGATCGATTGAACGAACTTTTCGATTTCCTGAACGGCCATCTTCAGTTTGTCCTGCTCGCTTTGCGCGTCTTTTGATTCATCCTTGACCGTTGCCACGGTGGCAGCATCGGCTCGAGGCTTTTCCACCGATTGTTCAGCAACAGTCGTCGCCGGCTTCGCGGCAGGATAAGACAAGTTCAGCTTCACGCTCATATCCATGTCCATCACCTCTTAAATTGAAAAAGCGAGAGAGCGCGCGTGCGCACTCCCCCGCCAAAACTTACCCAGCTATTACTGAAGCAGTTTCAGTACAGCGGATGGCAGTTGGTTGGCCTGGGCCAGAACCGAAGTGGAAGCTTGTTGCAGGGTGTTTTGCTTGGTCAGCTGTGCAGTTTCAGCAGCGAAGTCGGTATCTTGTACGCGGCTCAGTGCAGCACTGGCGTTTTCGTTGATGTTCTGCAGGTTGGAGATCGTGGTGGAGAAACGGTTCTGAGCAGCACCGAGGTCAGCACGAGTGGAGTTGATTTTGTCCAGGGCAATGTTGATGGCCGAGATCGCGGACAATACAGAGTTGTGGTTACCCGAGTTGGAAGTACCGGAGATGGTAGTACCGGTCATGCCCAGGGCGCTGGCGTCGAAGCTGGTCGACAGGGTCAGAGTGATCTGGTTGTCGGAAGTAGTGTTCGAACCTACCTGGAATTCCATCGCGCCAGCAGTACCGTCGATCAGCGCTTTGCCGTTCAGGTTGGTGGACTGAGCAATACGGGTCAGTTCTGCAACCGACTGTTGGTATTCTTTGTCCAGAGCGGTACGGTCAGCAGTGCCGTTGGAGTCGTTTCGCGATTGCAGTGCAATTTCACGCATACGTTGCAGAATGTTGGTCGACTCTTGCAGAGCGCCTTCAGCGGTCTGAGCGATCGAAACACCGTCGTTGGCGTTTTTGATAGCCATGGTCTGACCACGGATCTGCGAGGTCATACGGTTAGCGATTTGCAGGCCGGCGGCGTCGTCTTTGGCGCTGTTGATTTTCAGGCCGGAAGACAGGCGAGTCATCGAAGTCGAAAGCGCGTCCGAAGCACGGTTCAGGTTCTTCTGAACGTTCAGCGACGTAGTGTTGGTGTTTACTGTCAAAGCCATGACGAATTCCTCGTTGGTTGGGTACTGCGGCTTCCGGCCCTGGCAACCGCCGGGTATGGCCTAGAGAACCTTCGTAATAGTTATCGTCGCGAATGCAGGTTGCTTTAGGCCATTTTGAAAAAAATTTGCCATCACACTGCCACCCCCCATAAAACAAGGGCTTGGCGGCAAGCCAATCCAAAAAAGTGACGTCAGGGAAATGCCGGTAACGGGACAGCGAGGACTCGCCTGTACCGGCACATTGTCAAAAGCCTTGACCGGCCGTGGCCGCTTCCAGCAATTGGGGCAACTCATAATCAAGATAATCGGCCAGCGCCAACCAATCCTGCGCCTCCTGACAGGCCTGCATGTCGGAGAGCAACGCCGTCCAGCGGGATTGGACCTCGACAGTCTCGTGCCCCATTGCGGATTGCACATCACTGCAAATCTGGACCATGAGCAGCGCCGCTTCGACATCTCGCCCCAGACGGAACAAAACAGAACACTGCAGCGCCTCGGCAATCAGGGAGGATTCAGTCATCGCGTGAGCTCCGGATGAAACGTCGTGCCGACGATCATCGCCCCTGCCCGACTGCTGTTATAGAAAGCCATCTGAGGATGCCCGGCGATGTACCGTTCCAGCTCGCACAAGTAACTGCGGAAATTGAGCTGCGTCTTGACTCGCTGACCGTGGCCATCGAGCACCCAGTGCCGGGCGGCGCCCACGTTCGGCCCAAGGTCACCGTCATTCCAGCCAGCGTGGGTCTTGTTGTTCGGAAAAGCAAAATCGGCGCCGAACAGCGTGATCTGGCTGGCCCCCATGTGTACCGCCAGGTCCACCGCCGGGTGAATCACACTGCCACCGACAAACAGTTGGGCCTTGGGCAACTGCTCGCGCATGTCCCTATAGACAGGGCTGGCGGAATAGGCCACGTAACGCTTGCCCTGCCAGCCTCCCAAGACCTCAGGATCAACCATGGGCATGTAGACCAGCGTGATATCGCGCGAGGCATCGCACGGCAAATGTCGCGTCGAGATGCGCTGATCAATCGTGACCACCACATCCGGCTTGATCCCATGCTCGATAAGCGGTCGGTAGGCCGTATCGACGCAAATGAACAACGGCCGCTGCGCCTGTTCGCGTACCGCGCGCAGCGTGTCGAAGTGCTGTTCCAGGCTGGGTCCGGTGGCAATGACAAACACTTCCCTGCCGGAACAGGTGGCAAACAGCTCCGCAGCATCGGCATCGGCGCGAACACGCTCGACACTCGCCTGCAAACGCTCGGCAATCTCCGGATTGTCGGCATTGAATTCGCGATTGTTGAAGGTCAAATGGGTTTCGCTGATCAGCCGGTCGCGGATCTTGGCGTTGTAGTCGTCCGCCAGCACCAGCTCCGAAGGCAGCGCGAAGTACGGCAACTGGATTTCCGCCAGATCGCCGGCGTACAGCAGCACCACTCGTGAATCGGCGAGCCACGACTGTTGATCGAGCAGTTGCAGCACCAGGGAAAACACCGCGCCGTTCAGAATGTGCACGTACAACCGTTCAAGCCCGGTTCGCTCCAGCAATTGCAGCTGCAAATCCCCCAGCCCGGTGCCATAGACATGCACCACCGGACTGTCGACGGGCAGGCTGCCGGCCTGAATCAACGCTTCGCGAGTGCGGTCATGGCGACTGGTCAACTGAATGCCATTGATGCTCAATGTCGAGCCCTGGCCGTCCACCAGATCAGCGCGCAACTCGGTGCTGTTCTCCACCGACAGTCGATGCCAGACCTTGGGCCAACGCCGCTGAATCAACTCGCCGTTGCGCTCAAACAACTCGCTCATGGAGCCTCGCTTTTCATTCGGGCAAAAAAAAAATAGCGCTCAAGGTTACACCTTGAACGCTATTTTTATGCCTGGCTTTTGAAGGATCAAGGGCGATAGATAATCGCCGAGCCCCATGACAAACCAACGCCGAAACCGCTCAACGCCACACGTTTCCAGGTGGAGTCCAGTACGTGTTTCTCCAGCAGCAACGGGATACTCGACGAAACGGTGTTGCCGGTCTCGACCATGTCCTTGATGAACTTCTCCGGCTCGCCTTCGAAGCGGCGCGCTACGGCGTCGACAATCGCGGCACTGCCCTGGTGAATGCAGAACGCATCGATATCATCAGCGGTCAGCTGCGAATCGGTCAGCAGTTCGTGCAAGTGCGCCGGGACTTTCAGCAGCGCGAAGTTGAACACCTGACGGCCGTTCATGAAGAACACCCCGTCGGTCACCTTCAGGTGCGGCGCACCGGAACCGTCGGTGCCGAACTTGGCCTTGCCCAGTTGCCATGGTGCGTTTTCGCCCATCCAGGTTGCAGTGGCGGCATCGCCAAACAGCATGGTGGTGTTGCGGTCTTCCGGGTCGACGATCTTCGAGTACGGATCTGCGGTGATCAGCAGGCCATTCTTCAAGCCTGCGGCTTCCATGAAGCCCTTGATGGCGTAGATGCCGTAGACGTAGCCCGAGCAGCCCAGGGAAATATCGAACGCGGCGACGGTGGTCGGCAGGCCCAGTTTGTCCTGAACGATGGCGGCGGTGTGCGGCAGGCCTTCTTCGTCGCCGTTCTGCGTGACGACGATCAGTACGTCGATGTCTTCACGTTTCAAGTCCGGATTGTTGGCGAACAGCGCATTGGCTGCTTCGACACACAGGTCCGAGGTTTCCTGACCAGCGTCTTTGCGCGGCAGGAAGGCCGAACCGATCTTGCCCAGGATGAATTCTTCATCCTTTTCGAATTTTGCACCTTGTGCGTAATTGTCCACGCCGGCTACAGGAACGTAGCTCGCAATGCTTTTTATGCCAATCATTACGGCTTCCCAATAATAAACAGCCCAATACCACCGCTCGTAATGATTCGAGGGGCGCCGACAAACGGAGAAAAACGCCGCCTCATTGAGGCGACAGCGGGAAGAATAAAAGGCTATCACTGGGCCAAAAACAGGCCAGGCGCCACCTTCCCGATTAATACAATACAGTGAAGATGCGCGTTATGACTCGCAGGTCACTCTATTTTGCCGAATCGGCACCATAAGGGGTTATTCGACCAACGACCAGTCCAGCGGCGTTCCGCGCGGGATAGCCTTACGGGCACGGCGGCCCAGAAGGGTTTCCGCGTGTTTTGGAGCCAACCCCAGCCCCGGACGAATGGCTCGCAGATTAGCGACAGAAAAGGGCTCGCCGGCAGCCATGTCCTGAGTCACGTAGAGCGAGCGGCGGTACATCAGAGACTTGCGCTCGGCGTCCGTCACACCGTAATGCACATGCCCCATGGCCTGCCACGCGCGTTCGGTTTCTATCACCAGGCTGGCGAGCTCCGCCGGCTCCAGCGAAAAACTGGCGTCCACGCCACCGGCGCTGCGGTCGAGGGTGAAGTGCTTTTCCACCACCGTCGCCCCGAGAGCCACCGCGGCCACAGACACACCGACGCCCATCGAGTGGTCAGACAGCCCGACTTCACAGCCAAACAATTCGCGCAAATGAGGAATCGTCCGCACGTTGCTGTTGGCGGGCGTCGCCGGGTAGGTGCTGGTGCACTTGAGCAACACCAGATCCTTGCAACCGGCGTCGCGGGCGGCACGCACGGTTTCGTCGAGTTCAGCGATGCTGGCCATGCCGGTGGAAATAATCAATGGCTTGCCGGTCGCAGCGACCCGACGAATCAACGGCAGGTCCGTATTCTCGAAACTGGCGATCTTGTAGGCCGGCACGTCGAGACTTTCGAGGAAGTCCACTGCGGTGTCATCAAACGGCGTGGAAAACGCGAGCATCCCCAGCGCCTTGGCGCGGGCGAAAATCGGCGCGTGCCATTCCCACGGCGTATGCGCTTTTTCGTAGAGCGCGTACAGGGAAGATCCGACCCACAGACTGTTCGGGTCCTTGATGAAGAACTCGCCCTCGGACAGGTCCAGGGTCATGGTGTCGGCTGTGTAGGTTTGCAGCTTCAAGGCGTGCGCACCCGCCTTGGCTGCGGCATCGACGATTTGCAGGGCCATGTCCAATGACTGGTTATGGTTGCCACTCATCTCGGCGATGATGAACGGCGGCGCATCGGCCCCGATCAAGCGGTCGCCAATTTTGAAGCTAGTCATTGCAGTGATCCTTCAATTCGCGCGTGAACACGCAAGCACTCTGAGTGAAACCGGCTTCGCGAAATACCTTCAGCGACGGCTGGTTCTCTGGCACCACTTGAGCGGTGATAGTCCGCAGTTGCGGCCAATGGGTGGTCACGAAGGCCTCGCCCCGAGCCAGCAGCGCCCTGCCCCAGCCCAGGCCGATGCGATCTTCAAACAGATAAATCGAGACTTCAGCTTCAAATTCGCACAAGTCATAACGCAACACGCCCACCGGGCCGTCATCCGCCTCGGCGATCAACAGCAGACGCTGTGCATTGTTCAAACTGGCGGCCAGCCAGTTTTGATGCGACGACCACTCGATCACCCCGGTCTCCCGCGACCAGCGCCGTACCGCTTCGGCATTACGCCCGTCGAACAGAAGCTGTGCATCGTCGGTGGTCGCGGGGCGGATCAGCAACACCGCGCCGGCCAGGGCGGCCGCCACCCGCTGTGCGCCCCGACCATCCACCAACTGGCGCGAATGCTCGGCCAGACTCTGGCGTATCCCAGGATTGCCCGCGATAAAACCGATGGCCTGCCGCAATTGTTCGACGCTCACCTGCTCACGGGCGCCCAGATACACATGGGCGCCCGAGGTGGCCATGACCTCGCCGTTGGCCTGCTGATTATTCGAGACCGCAATGCAAATCGTCGGCAACCCCAGGGCCGCCCGCTCCCAACTGGTTCCCCCACCGGCGCCGACGAACAGGTCAGCCTCGATCATCAGGCGGTAGAAGTCGCTGACAAAACTGTGCAAGCGCCAGTTGGGATGACTCGCCGCCATGGCCACCATCTTGTCCCATGCCGGGTTATCGGCACCGGCCACGAAATCAACTTCCAGCGCATGGAAATCGGCCATCGCCAACATCGCGTGATAAGTCTGCATCGCCGCATCGAAACCGCCGAAATTGACCAGCACCCGTTTTACCTGGGGCTTGATCGCAATTGCCGGGCAGCAGAACTCATCGCGCAGCATCGCGAATCGCGGGCCGAACAACGTCTGGCAACCAGGCTCAAGCAGCGAACCATAAGCGTCTGGTGTACCCGACAGGTTCTGGTTGAGCAGCAGGTCGACGGCGTACCGGCGAGTGGCGAGGTCGTCCACCGCGGCGATCCGTGGCGCCCAGCGCCGGGCCGCCGTCTGCCAGTGATGATCGAGCCCATAGTGGTCGACGATGATCCAGTCGTATGCAGGATGGTTTTCCAAGGCGTGCGCCAGCGCGTCGATGTCCGCCTGCCACGGCAGCATGGATTCGATGGCTTGTTGCGGGTCTTCGTCGGGATAACGATCGGGCAGCGCAAAGGTTTCGAAACCTTCGGCTGCCAGCATGTCCAGCCGATGCCCCGGCAGTTGGCGGCATGCAAAAGCAACATGCGAGCCCTGTTTGCGCAAAACCCTGGCCAACGGCAACAAACGAGCGATGTGCCCGCTGCCAATGGTGGGCGACGCGTCGGAGCGAATCAGCACTCTCATTGCAACTCACCACCTGCCTTCAGCGCAGCGTACAAGTATTCGGCGCGCGTCCAGTCTTCGAGGGTGTCGATGTCCTGCACCAGATGCCGCGGCAGGATCACCGGCAGGCTCACCGGGGAAAACAACACGTCGCCGCGCAACCAGGCCTCGCTGCGCCCCCAGTAGAACTGGCCGGCGTCCTGAAAGGCTGCGGGCAGATCCTGCGACCGGGTGTTGCGGAACTCGGGGTACAACGATGTCAGCGCGCCCTGCTCGTCGAGGGTCAAGGCGCGCTGCACGGGAAAGCCGAAATCGGTCACGGAAAACGCGAAGGATTTTTCCGGATGCTGCTCCAGCAGTTCAAGTCCCTGACGCAGAAACCGTACCTGCAACAGCGGTGCGGTTGCGTAGATGCAGCAGGCATAGTCGAACGCTGGTAATTGATTCAAGGCATGAACGATCACCGCGGCGGTGCCGGTGAAGTCGTCGGCCAACGACGCCGGACGCAAGAACGGCACCTGAGCCCCGTGATCACGCGCGACCTCGGCGATTTCTTCATCGTCAGTGCTGACGACAACCTGGTCGAACAGTTGCGACTCCAGCGCCGTGCGAATCGAACGAACGATCATCGGCACGCCGTCGAACGGTTTGAGGTTCTTGCGCGGGATTCGCTTGCTGCCGCCGCGGGCCGGAATGATCGCAACGCTGCTCACAACACTACTCCTCAAGAACCAGGCGCCGCAGTTGCGCCACCACATAGTCCTGCTGCTCATCGCTCAGCAAAGGAAACATCGGCAGGCTGATGGCTTCGGCGTAATAACGTTCGGCCTGCGGGAAGTCGCCTTCGGCAAACCCCAGGTCGCGATAGTACGGCTGCAAATGCACCGGTATGTAGTGCAGGTTCACACCGACCCCGGCCGCTCGCAAGCCTTCGAACACCTGGCGATGACTGAGGTTGATCCGGTCGGTGTGCAACCGCACCACGTACAGATGCCACGCCGATTCGGCCTCGGGCTGCGCACCGGGCAAGGTCAGCGGCAAGTACGCCAGCGATCGCTCATAACGCGCCGCCAGTTCACGGCGACGCGCGATGAAGCCATCGAGCTTGTCCAACTGCGACAGACCGAGTGCCGCCTGCAGATCGGTGATCCGGTAATTGAAGCCCAGTTCCACCTGCTGGTAGTACCAGGGGCCGTGACTGGCTTCGGTCATCTGTTGCGGATCGCGGGTCATGCCGTGGCTGCGCAGACGCTGCAAGCGCTCGGCCAGTTCAGGGCGGTTGGTCAACACCATGCCCCCTTCGGCGCTGGTGATGATTTTCACCGGGTGAAAACTGAACACCGTCATCGCCGCAAATTCGCCGCAGCCCACCGGGCGTCCGGCATAGGAAGCACCGACCGCGTGGGACGCATCCTCGATCACCGTAAAACCGTAACGTTCGGCCAGCCCGGCGATCATGCGCATGTCGCAGCTCTGCCCGGAAAACGCTACGGCCACCAGCACCTTCGGCAGCGTGCCAGCGCGCTCGGCGGCCTCAAGCTTCGATGCCAGTGCGTAAGCGTCGAGATTCCACGTCAGTGGATCGATGTCGACAAAATCCACCTCGGCGCCGCAATAGCGACCACAGTTGGCCGAAGCCAGAAACGTATTCGGCGTAGTCCATAGCCGATCGCCCGGGCCGAGTCCGGCCGCGAGGCAGGCAATGTGCAACGCCGCCGTGGCATTGCACACCGCCACGGCGAAATCAGCCTGGCAACGTTGCGCCAATGCCTGTTCGAAGCGTTCGATGGTCGGCCCTTGAGTGAGCCAGTCCGACTGCAGCACGGCGACCACCGCATCGATATCTGCCTGATCGAGGCTCTGCCGACCGTAGGGAATCATGCCGGCAGTTTCGCGTGCAGATCAGCAATCTGTCCGACCGACAGGTAGTGCGGATTGGTGTCGGAACGGTACTCGAAGTCTTCACTGACAGGCCGGCCCTGCTCGCCCAGTTTGTCGACGGCAAAATCCACGTCGACGCTGGTGAAACGAATCGAAGGTTGAATGGTGTAGTGATCGGCAAACTCCAGGGTCATCCGCGCGTCGTCCAGCGGCACCATCAACTCATGGAGTTTTTCTCCCGGACGAATGCCGACGTTCTTGTGCGGCAAATGTTCAGCCATGCCCAGTGCCAGATCGACGATACGAATCGACGGGATCTTGGGCACAAACACTTCACCACCGTGCATGCGGGCGAAGCTGTCGAGCACAAACTGCACACCGTGATCGAGGGTGATCCAGAAACGCGTCATGCGCTCATCGGTGATCGGCAGCTCCGTGGCGCCCTCGGCGATCAGCTTGCTGAAAAACGGCACCACCGAGCCACGCGAACCGGCAACGTTGCCGTAACGGACCACCGAAAAACGGGTGTTCTGGTCGCCGGCAATATTGTTCGCGGCGACGAACAATTTGTCCGACAGCAGCTTGGTCGCGCCGTACAGGTTGATCGGGCTGGCAGCCTTGTCGGTGGACAGCGCGACGACTTTTTTCACGCCGTTGTCGATGGCCGCGGCAATGATATTTTCCGCGCCGTTGACGTTGGTGCGGATGCATTCGGTCGGGTTGTACTCCGCCGCCGGCACTTGTTTCAGTGCCGCGGCATGCACCACGTAATCGATGCCACGCATGGCCTGGCGCAGACGATCAGCATCGCGCACATCACCGAGGAAGTAACGCATGCACGGCGCGTTGAACGTCTGCTGCATCTCGTACTGTTTGAGCTCATCGCGCGAGAACACCACCACCCGCTTCGGCTGATATTGCTCCAGCAGCCGGCGGATGAAATTGCGCCCGAACGAGCCGGTGCCGCCAGAGATGAAAATCGATTTACCGTTGAACATGCCTTGAGTCCTTGTACCTGTCAGTCAGGCTTATGCGAGCAACTGCGCCCAGTTCACCGGGGCCGGTTCACTCAGGGCAAAGCCCTTGCCGGTCAAGGCCAGGTTGTTGTTGTAAGCCTCGTCGTGCGCGAAACGCGCCTGCCACTTGTCGCGCAGGGCCGCCACTGCCTGGGGAACGTCCGGCAAGGTGCCCGGGTGGGTAACTTGCACTTGCGGCGTCCACACCGTGAGCAACCCGGCGTCGGCGACTTTCAGGCACAGATCGACATCGGCGTACACGTCATCGAAATGCTCCCGATCCAGACCGCCGAGTGCGTCGAATACTTCCTTGCGAATCATCAGGCATGCACCGCTGACGGCCGCATAATTCTGCTCGACGAGCAGTCTGCGCATGTAGCCCGACGCGTCCTTCTTCTCACCGATGAAGGGCGAAGCAATCCCGCCGTTGAGCCCCATAATCAACCCGGCACCGGTCACGCTGCCTTCGCGGTCCACCAGCTTGGCACCGACCACGCCGACTTCGGGACGCTGGGCCTGATTGAGTAGCGCCTCGATCCAGTTGGCGTTGACCACTTCGGCGTCCGCCGCCAGCAGCACCAGGTATTCGCCTTGAGCCTCGCCGGCTGCGAGGTTGATCAGGGCCGACGTGCTGAGACGCTGTTCAGCCTTGACCAGACGAATCCGGCCCCGTCCGTTTCGTTCCAGGCTGTCCAGCCAGGTGTGAAGCTCGGCGGACTGGCTGTGGTTATCGGCAATGATAACTTCGTTGTTTTGATAGCGCGTGCGCTGCAAGACACTGACCAGGCAGCGCTGCAAGTGCTCCAGGTTGTCCTGGCTGTGGATGATGACCGATACCTTCGGACGCCCCGCATGGCGGTATTCGATACGCAAACCAGCCGATGCTTCGGCACTGACCTGGGCTTGATAACCGCGGGTCACCAGATGACGGACCAACGTCTGACGCTCGTGCTCGTTGGCTGTCGGCTCAGGAGCTGCGGTGATCAGCAACGGCTCGGCCAAATGGGCAAGGCCGGCCAGGCCACCGGTTTCGATCAGACGCAGCAGCAGGTCGAACTCGAGCGCCGAGGCGAACTCGCGGGCAAAACCGCCGACTTCCACCAGCGCTTCGCGGCGAATCAGCCAGTGCCGCGCGATGAGTGACGGAAGGCTCTGCAACAGGTCGAGGTTGAAGGCTGGCCGGAACACATCGACCAGCGTGCCATTCTCCTGGCGATGAATTTCGTCCATCGCCACCGCACGGCAACCCTCGGCGTCTTGCAACTCGAGGCTGGCACGCAAGAAGCCGGCAGTGGTGAACTCGTCACCCGCCTCGGCCAGCAGCAACCAGTCCGAAGTCGACTGACGAGCGATCTGGTTCAGCTTGTCGACGTAATTGGCCGCCGTGACCTTGACGAAATGCAGGGTGTTTTGTGCCGTGGTGACTGCCGGCAAGTCGCCCGTGGTGAAGATCACCACCTTGAACGCCCGGAACGCACTTTCCATGAGGCTGTCCAGGGTGACCTGAAGCTTGTCCATGTCTGCGTCCAGATCGAGCAACAGAATGCCGAACTGAGGGCCCCCTTCGCTGGCCGCCAGGTGCTGGTTGATTTTGCGCACCGCGGTGTCGTTCGGTTGCCGGGCCTGCAGCCAGTTTTGCAAACGTCCCGACGGCATTGTGTCGAGCAACTGACGGCTGTCGAAGGTTGGCACGCTGTCCAGACGCTCAACCCAGTCGGTCAGTATCCGGGCATCAGCGGCTTCATCCATATCCAACAGCTGCTGCGCCAGTTTCTGCATCACCCGACGGTTGAACGCTCCCAGGCCAACGGCTTCAATCAGACGGGTCTGGATGGTCGCCGGAGTGTCATTGGAATAGGTGCGCTGCAACGCTTCCTGCTTGAGCAACGCGCCTTCCATTTCTTCGAGTTGCAAGCGTCCAGCCGGCATCGAATGAAGCAGGAATTCGCACTGCGTCAGTTGGTCGAAGAAGGCACTGTTATAGAACGGCATTTCAACGTATTGCTGAGGGCCGAAGACCCGCTTCGGCCCTATCGTCGGATCCGTCCAGTAAGACTCGAAAATCGGCTCGATGGTCAGCGCGTTGCGTTTCGTCAGGCTCTCGGCGAGGGCGGCAAAACTTTGCAGCGCGACCTGCGCGGTCTGGTGTTCATCCAGACCTTTGATGCCGGTCGGCAGCGATGCCAGGAAGCCGGCAAAACGCTCACGGTCGGCGACAGACCGGGCGTCCTTGAGGGCCAGGGTCGTCATGATCTCGGTGTTGTGATCCGAGCGGCCATAGTTGACCTCACGCACCACGTAAGGAATTGGAAGAATCCGCGCCTTGGCCCGGGCGAGCATGTAGTAGACATGCCCGATCTCCTGCCACTGGAAGATCGTTCCTTCAGGCATCGCGGCATACCAGTCACGCAGCAGCGAAGTCCGATGGACCGCATAGAACGGGGGAATGTACTGGCTCACGTAATCGAGTACACGATCCTGACCGAGCTCGGCGTTGTAGTCCTCGTTTACTTTCTTGTCACGAAGGTAGTACTGCACATAGTTGGAGTGGGTCAGGTACATCAGGCAATAGCCATGGCACAGACCGTAGTCGGGGTTGGCTTCGAGGAAGTTCACCGACTCGGTGAGGCCACCGTGCATCAGGAAATCATCGTCGGAGGCGAAGACCATGTAGGGCGTGGTGACCTGCTCGACGCCGTACACCAGTTTGGCCTGGATTCCCCAGTAGCCGAATTGCGGCAAATGCCGATAGTCGATGGTGTCCGCAACCGTCGCCGCGCCCTCCAGTGCGATGGCCGACGAATCGAGAACCAGGATCTTGCAAGGCAACGTGCTGTAGTACTGCAATGCCCTGCGCAGGAACGTCGGGCGATTGTGTGTAATCAGCACCAGAGTGAACAGTTCACTCAAGGGCTGCATGTTTTCAGAACCGTAAATGCCTTGCATATCCTTCCCCACCACAGACCGATTGCCTGATTAACGCTTGAATAGAGGTGTCGCTTAACGTACTCGGCGCAGGTAGCCATCCGGCGCGACAGTGATCAGCAGTTTGCTGTGAATGGCCTGGTCGATCTCGAAATCACGGTTCTCTTCCAGGTAGGCCCAGACCGCGGTTTTCGGGTTGTCACCCTTGCCCCATGGACGGTCCGGGAACGCATCTTCCGGCATGTCTTCGACCACGGTGTCCATGACCACGCAATAGCTGCCCACCGAGACCATCGGTGCATACAGGCGCAGCTCTTCGAGCACGTGTTCGTGGGTGTGATTGGAGTCCAGGACCACCAGCACTTTCTTGCCCTGGATGCGCTCGCGCACCTGGTCGACGATGGCCGTGTCGATGCTCGAACCCTGGATCATCTGGATGCGTTTGCTCATCGGGTGAGCTTCGATCGCTTCGCGGTTGTGCTGGCGGATATCGATGTCGACACCCAGCACTTCGCCATGGCCCATCAGTTCCAGGATCGAGGCGTAAAACACCAGCGAACCGCCGTGGGCGATGCCGGTTTCAACGATCACATCCGGACGCAGGTTCCAGATGATTTCCTGCATGGCGACCATGTCCTGCGGGAACTGAATGATCGGCCGGCCCATCCAGCTGAAGTTGTAGGTGTACTTGTGTTTGGCCGTGGTGCCGACCCAGGCCAGCGACTCGGCTTGCAGCGCCTCGTCCTTCTTCAGGCCTTCGATGTTGTCTTTTACTTCTTCGCGAAACTGCTCATGGGGATTCATTGAAACGCTCCAAAAAAAATAGGCAAACGGGTTAGTTGAAGACCTTACCGTCGGGGTAAGGCACCACGTTGGTCTTGATGATCCTGGCGGGATTGCCCGCCACGACTGAATAATCCGGGACATCTTTGGTGACGACGGCGCCGGCGCCGATGGTCACCCAGCGTCCGATACGCAAGCGCGGAAGAATGGTGGCGTTGGTGCCGATGAACGTGCCGTCGCCGATCTCCACGCAACCGGCGATGCACACGCCGGGCGCCATGAACACCGAGTGGCCGATTTGCCCTTCATGCCCCACCACGCTGCCGGCGCTGATGCTGGTGTTGTCGCCCAGCGTCACCTCGGCCTGCATGATTACGCCTTCCTGCAGATAACTGCCCTGCCCCATGCGAATCATGGTCAGGTCAATGCCGGGGTGGATGAACTGGCCCAGCGTTGCACCGGCCTCGACCAGTTGGCGGGTGGTCTCGTAGCGCAGTTGGGTGCTGCCGGTGATCAGGTTGACGAAACGTACGTCCGGCCCCTTGAGCTCACTGACCAACGCCGAACCGCCAATGACCGGAACACCAAAAAACGGTGTCCCGTGTTTGTTCGGGTCATTGTCCAGAAACGCAAACTCGACATTCGGTGTGCTGCGCTTCACCGCGTGCAGCATGCGCACCGCTTCCGGGTTGGCCGCGCCCAGCAAGTACATCTTCACAATGATTGCCTTTTTGCCAGCAGTGTACGCACCACATCCACCACCCGTGCCTGATCGGCGTCAGTCATGTCGTGATAACTCGGCAGGTTGAACGCACGCTCCGGCAAGGCAAACGAAACCGGTGTGTCGACCACGTGCTCACTGAACATGGGCAACGAAGACAGTGGCCAGAAGAACACCCGGGCGTCGATATCGGCGGCCTGGAACGCGGCGATCATCTCGTCGCGATGTATCCCGGTCCCGGCATCGAATACCACCGTGGGCATCCAGTAACCGTTGCGGGCATGGGCAGGTTCTGGGTTCAGCGAAACCCCCGGCAGCGATGACAGCGCGCGGGCGTAATTGGCGAATATCGTCCGCTTGCGTTCGATCAGCTCTTCGATCCGCTCAACCTGGGCGCAGCCGACGGCCGCCTGCAAGTTGCTCATCTTGTATTTGAAGCCAATGAACTCTGGCCAGAATTGTTTGGTGCTGCCCGCGACACGACCATGGTTGGACAACGTCAGGACGCGCTCATACAAGGCTTTATCCGAGGTGACGAAAATGCCGCCCTCGCCGGTGGTCATGGTTTTGGTGCCATGGAATGAAAACGCACCGAACGCCCCCATCGAGCCGGCAGCCTTGCCGCGCCACTGCGAGCCGATGGCTTCGGCGGCGTCTTCGATGACCGGGATACCGTGTTCGCGACCGATCGCCAGCAATGCGTCCATGTCACACAGGTTGCCGTAAAGATGGACCGCGAGAATGGCTTTGGTCTTCGGGGTAATTGCCTGCCTGACGAGCTCCGGATCCAGGCACCAGCTATCCGGCAGAACATCGACAAACACCGGCGTAGCGCCCAGATAGGTGATCGGTGCTGCCGAAGCGATCCAGTTGGTGTTGCCCAGGATCACTTCATCACCCGCGCCGATGCCCAGCGCCGCCATCCCCATGTGCAGCGCGCCGGTGCAGCTCGACGTCGCGATGGCATAGGTCGCACCAAGGTGCTCGGCAAACCCGTGCTCAAAACGCGTCAGGTATTCGTAGCAACGCGCGCCCCAACCGTTCTGCACGGCATCCAGGGCATACCGGGCTTCCAGTTCGCCGACACTCGGTTTGGTGTAGTGAATTCTGCTCATTGAATACTCAACTCCGGAACGGCAACGACAAACTGTGCGCCCCACTCTTTGACCGAGGCGAATTGCTGGGTGATTTCAGGCAACAGGTTCCATGGCAGAACCAGGATGTAGTCGGGTTGTTCGAGGGCGATACGCTCGGGCGACACCACCGGAATCCGGCTGCCAGGCAAGAACTTGCCCTGTTTGTGCGGATTGGCGTCGGCGACCCAGGCCAACAGATCAGGCTTGACCCCGGCGTAGTTGAGCAACGTGTTGCCCTTGGCGGCGGCGCCGTAACCGACCACTCGTTTGCCATCGGCTTTCGCCTGCAACAAGAAGCGCAGCAATTGGTGCTTGATGCCCTCGGCGGCTGGCGCGAGGGTCGCGTAGTACTCGGGGGTTTTCACACCGGCGGTGATTTCGGCTTGCAGTTGCTGAGCAACCGCAGGCTGCACGTCACGACGAACGCCATCGGCACGCTGGACGAAAACCCGCAGCGAACCGCCGTGGGTCGACAGCTGACTGACGTCGAACACTTCCAGGCCGTTGCGTTCGCACAATGTCTGCACGGCGGTCAGGGACAGGTAGGAATAGTGCTCGTGATACAGCGTGTCGAACTGTTGCCCGGCCATCAGTGTCAGCAGTTGCGGAAACTCGAACGTCGCCACGCCGGTCGGCTTGAGCAGGGTCGCAAAGCCGCCGAGGAAATCATTGATGTCCGGCACGTGGGCCAACACGTTGTTGGCAGCCATCAGGTCCGCGGACCAGCCTTCGCTGACCAATTGCGCAGCGGTGTGACGGCCGAAGAACAACTCGCGGATCTCCAGGCCTTTTTCCCGCGCCGCTTGCGCGGTGCTGCGGGTTGGCTCAACGCCCAGGCAAGGAATGCCGCGACCGGCGACGTACTGCAACAGGTAACCGTCGTTGGCAGCGATTTCCACTACACGACTGTCGGCGGTCAGGCCGAAGCGCTCGACCATCTCGGCGACGTAGCGATCGGCATGCGCCAGCCAGGTGCTGGAGAACGAACTGAAATACGCATACTCAGCGTCGAACAGGCTGTCGGCGCTGGTGTAATCCTCGGTTTGCACCAACCAGCACTGCTGACACACCGCAACCTTGAGTGGCACCCACTGTTCGGCCTGTTCCAGCTGATCGGCACGAACGTAGGCGTTCGACGGCGGCGAGGTGCCGAGATCGATCAGCGGCAAGGCCAAAGGAGTACCGCAACCACGGCAGTTCATAGACGCACTCCAGCGAAACGTTCATCGAGCAAGGGATGGCTGGCGTCCCTGGCTGACAGATTATTGACAGGCAACGGCCAGGCAATCGCCAGCCGTGGATCGTTCACCGACAAGCCGCCTTCATGCTCCGGCGCGTAATCGGCGCTGTGCAGGTAAAGCAATTCGGCGTCGTCGGTCAGGGTCTGGAAGCCGTGGGCAAAACCGGCAGGAATGAGCAGGCTGCGACCGTCACCGGCCCGCAGGTGTTCGGCGTGCCAGTGCAGGAACGTTGCGGAGTCGGGCCGCAAGTCCACCGCCACATCCCAGACTTCACCGCGCAGGCAGGTGATCAGCTTGGCTTCCGGCGCGTCGGCATTCTGGTAATGCAAGCCACGCACACTCGCGCGTGCGCGGGTGCAGGAATGGTTGATCTGGCGAATGGAAAACGCTTGGCCGAAGGCGCTCAGGCTGCCCTCGCAGAACAACCGGGCGAAATGCCCGCGATCATCTTCGAAGCGTTTGTGCTGCACGCTGAACAAGCCCGTCAGCGGCAGCGCCTTCAACGAAAACTCGCTCACAGCGCGCCTCGGTACAGGTTCAACTGACCCAACGTGATGCCACGCATGTCGTCGCCGTTTTGCCAGGCCAGATGCCAGTCGAGGGTCTGGGTCAGGCATTGTTGCAGCGACCAGCGCGGCTGCCAGGCCAACAGTTGGCGGGCGCGGCTGCTGTCCAGGCGCAACAGGCCTGCTTCATGCAGTTCACTCGGTTCGATACGCAATCCGCGCGCTTGTGGCCAACGGTTGGCGAGCAGCTCGACCACTTCGCCGACGCTGCACATGTCCGCTTCGCTCGGGCCGAAGTTCCACGCACCGGCGAACTCGGGACCTCGCTCGTAAAGAGCGGCAGCCAGCTGCAGATAACCGGCCAGCGGCTCCAGCGCGTGTTGCCACGGGCGGACGGCTTGCGGGTAGCGCAGGGTTACCGGCTCGTCGGCGGACCAGGCTTTCAGCACATCGGGAATCAGACGTTCAGGGGCAAAATCACCGCCGCCCAACACGTTGCCGGCTCGGGCCGTGGCCAGGGCCAGACCGTGTTCGGCATACTTCTCGGCCGGGAAAAACGATGCCGCATACGACTGCGCCAGCAACTCGCAGCAGGCTTTGCTGCTGCTGTAAGGATCGTGGCCGCCGAGGGCTTCGTTTTCACGGTATGGCCACAACCATTCCTGATTGGCGTAGACCTTGTCGGTGGTCACCAGCACGCAGGCGCGCACGCCGCCGACCTGACGGATCGCTTCAAGCAGGTTCAGGGTGCCCATGACGTTGCTGGAGTAAGTCCCCAGCGGATCGCGATAACCCTCGCGCACCAGCGGCTGGGCCGCCAGGTGCAGGACGATTTCCGGTTGGGTGTCGGCGATCAGTTCAAGCAGGGCCCCCAGGTCACGCAGGTCGCCGCGCTGATCGTTGATGCCTTCGTGGACACGCGCCAGTTCGAACAGGCTCGGCTCGGTGGACGGATCGAGGGAAAACCCGCTGACTTTCGCGCCGAGGCTTTGCAGCCACAACGTCAGCCAACTGCCTTTGAAACCGGTGTGGCCGGTCAGCAGAACCCGCTTGCCGCGCCAGAATTCCGGGCTCAGTCCCATTGCTTCCATGGGGCCTCCCCGCTCTGCCACAAATGCTCCAGATGGTTTTTATCGCGCAGGGTGTCCATCGGGTGCCAGAAACCATCGTGCTGGTAGGCAGCCAGTTGACCGCTGCTGGCCAGGCCGACCAAAGGCTCGGATTCCCAAACCGTCTCGTCGGCGGTAATCAGCGGCAGGACCTTGGGCGACAGCACAAAGAAGCCACCATTGATCCAGCCTCCGTCACCGCGCGGCTTTTCAGTAAAACCGCGGACCAGGTGACCGTCGCGTTCCAGTGCGCCGTAACGACCAGGCGGCTGAACTGCCGTGACCGTGGCGAGCTTGCCGTGGGACAGGTGGAAGTCCACCAGGGCACCGATGTTCAAATCGGACACGCCGTCGCCGTAGGTGAAGCAGAACGCGTCTTCGTTTTCCAGGTAGCGGCTGGCCCGACGCAAGCGGCCGCCGGTCATGGTGTCTTCACCGGTATCGATGAGCGTGACGCGCCATGGCTCGCTGTAGTTCTGGTGAACGTCCATGCGGTTATTGCACATGTCGAACGTGACGTCAGAGGTGTGCAGGAAGTAGTTGGCGAAGAAGTCCTTGATCGCGTAGCCCTTGTAGCCCAGGCAAATCACGAAGTCATGGATCCCGTGAGCGGAGTACTGCTTCATGATGTGCCAGAGAATTGGCTTGCCGCCGATTTCAATCATCGGCTTGGGTTTGAGGTGCGACTCCTCACTGATGCGCGTGCCCAGGCCGCCCGCCAAAATAACTGCCTTCATCGTCTCCCCTCTTGTTCGTCACAGGGCTCAGCCAAGCTGTATCAAGCTTTTGCAGGCCTTCTGGATAAAACCTTCAATGCCGCTCAGGGCGCTTCTGGATTCACCGGAAGTGCTCGTTTTATGGCGATATCGGGGGGGCTTGCAGGAAACGCGCCAGCTCTTTCGCTGGGGTGGGTGGGCTC
>NZ_JAGYGF010000029.1:0-68886 GCF_019947305.1 Pseudomonas sp. BF-RE-21
ATTTCACAGACGCCATCGCCAGCAAGCCGGCTCCTACAGGGGGGGCGGGTTAGAGGCTGAACCGTCCAACCATTGTGTTCAGGTCCACTGCCAGTCGCGACAGCTCGTTGCTCGCCGCGCTGGTCTGATTGGCGCCGGTGGCGGATTGCACCGACAGATCACGAATGTTCACCAGGTTACGGTCCACTTCACGGGCCACTTGGGCCTGTTCTTCGGCCGCGCTGGCGATCACCAGGTTGCGTTCGTTGATTTCGACGATGGCGCTGTTGATCGTGTCCAGCGACATCCCTGCGCCGCGAGCGATGTTCAAGGTCGACTCGGCGCGCTCGGTGCTGTTGCGCATCGAATCCACCGCGTGCTCGGTGCCGGTCTGAATGCTGCCGATCATGCGTTCGATTTCGCTGGTCGATTGCTGAGTGCGGTGCGCCAGCGCACGCACTTCGTCCGCCACCACCGCAAAACCGCGCCCGGCTTCACCGGCACGGGCCGCTTCGATGGCGGCGTTCAAGGCCAGCAGGTTGGTCTGGTCCGCCAGGCCACGGATCACGTCCAGTACCTTGCCGATGTCGCGGGATTCATTGGCCAGATCACCGATCAGTGTCGCCGTGCTCTGCACATCGGCGCTCATGCGTTCGATGGCGCTGACGGTTTCCTGCACCAGATCACGACCGTCACCGGCCGACGTGGTGGCGTTCTTCGATGCTTCCGAGGTGCTCACCGCGTTGCGCGCGACTTCTTCCACGGCGCTGGTCATTTCGTTGACAGCGGTGGCGGCCTGTTCGATTTCGTTGTTCTGCTGGGTCAGGCCACGGGCGCTTTCGTCGGTGACACTGTTGAGCTCTTCAGCGGCGGAGGCCAGTTGCGTGGCCGAGCCGGAAATCCGCTGCAGGGTGTCACGCAGCTTGTCTTGCATCTTCGACATGGCCAGCAGCAAACGGCCGGCTTCGTCTTCGCCATCAACGGTTATCGGGCGAGTCAGGTTACCTTCGGCAATTTGTTCGGCAGCGCTCAAGGCATTGGCGATTGGCTTGGTGATGCTGTTGGTCAGCAGCCAGGCAAACAGCACGGTCAGGCCGGTGGCGATGACCAGCAAGGTGATCACCAGATTGAAGGCCGAATCGTATTGATCGGCGGCGCGCTGATTGGTGTCGAGGGACTGCTGGGTGTTGATCTCCAGCAAGCGATTGAGCACTGCGTTGACCGCTTCGGAGTTGGTCAGCAGATCGGTGTTGAGCAAGGTGCGCAGTTCATCGACCTGATTGTTGCGCGACAGGGTTTTCATCCGGTCTTCG
Source organism: Pseudomonas sp. BF-RE-21 (assembly GCF_019947305.1). NCBI lineage: Bacteria > Pseudomonadati > Pseudomonadota > Gammaproteobacteria > Pseudomonadales > Pseudomonadaceae > Pseudomonas > Pseudomonas sp. BF-RE-21. The sequence continues at coordinate 1,293 of NZ_JAGYGF010000029.1, forward strand.
ATCTGGCGGTACTGCCCCAGCAACTGCACGTATTGATCGTAGGCTGCACGTTCCTGCGGGCTGCTGATAAGCTTTTCGTAGGTCGCCTGAGCCGCACGAATCTGTTGGTTGCGCGACTCCAGCAGCTCCATGGTTTTCTGCTGAACGTCGGGCTCGCGGTTCACCAGCAAACGGTAGGACAGCACTCGCAGGCGCAAGGTGAGTTGAGTGAACTCGTCGAGGCTTTTGATGCTCGGCACGCTGCTCAAGGTGATTTCCTCGGCAGCACCGCGAATCTTGCTCATCTGGTTCAAGGCAAACACCCCCAGAACCAGCATCAGACCGCCAATCAGGGCGAAACCGAGGAACGCCCGCGGAGCGATATTCATATTACGAAGGGACATGGTGTTTACCGAAAAGAGCGCACCTGTGCGGCGCTGAGACTGACGTATGGATGACTTATCGGTCATACGACTAAAGTCTTGAGGGGCTGCGCGTATTTGTCGCAGTCAGACCGTTACAGAAACTATGGCGACGAAGTGCAGGAACCAGATCCGCCAATCACAGTCTTTAAAGTTCGCGAGGAAGGTCGCCCGCCAGGAAAATCAAGGCCTTGCGCCCCATTAACCCTGGCATCCGTGGTGACTTTTCTTTATCGTACGCGCCCCTTGAAAATGCTTGGAAAATCAAAATGTTGGAAGCATCCCTAAGCCAATTGGAACAACTGGTCAGCGACCTTGTTCAACAGAACCAGACCCTGAGTGCAGAACTGGCCCAGGCCAAGGATGAAAACGAAAGCCTGCAACTGAGCCTGATGGAACAGGAAGAGAAACAAGGCGCCACCGCCGCCCGCATCCAGGCCCTGGTTGAACGCGTCAGCGCCGGCCCGGTCAGCGCATGAGTGTCGGCGCCGCAGGGGTAAAAGTCGTCTCGATCCTGGGGGAGGACTATTCGATCAAGGCGCCGGCCGGGGAAGAGCAAACCCTGCTGGACGCCGCATTGATGTTGAAGGCTGCTTTGGCCGACACCAAAAGAAAGTACCCGACCCTGATCGGTGACCGCCTGCTGGTGCTGGCCGCGATGAATCTGTGTTCTCAGCAGATCGAAATGAAAAAGCAGCACAAGCTCGAACTCGACCGTTACCAAGAGCAAGTCAGCGCCACGGTTGAAGTGATCTCCAAGACGATCAATCAAGCCTGATCGGCTTTGCGCACAACCAAAGAATAAATTGTCGATTGAGTTGTATACAATCGGCACGGCTATTGCAGTGTTTCAGCCTCTTATTCTTTGGGGGTGCTCCATGCAGTTCTGGCGTCGCAGTATTCAATGGCAGTTGATCCTCAGTATGGGCACCGCCCTGCTGGTCAGTATTCTGATCGTGGTTGGCGTTTATACCCTCGTGGTCAACCGTCTCGCCCAGAGCTACCTGGTCGAACAAGCGCTGCCGTCGAGCATCGAAGCGATGCGCAACGACATCGAGCGCATCCTCGTGCAACCCCTCACCGCCGCCAAGGACATCGCCAGCAACAGCATGGTGCGCGACTGGTTGGCCGGGGGTGAAAACAGTGACCAGACCGCCGCGTTCGTGCAGTATCTGGAAGGCATCCGCGCCGAACACAAAGCCTTTACCGCGTTAATTGTCGGTACGGCTTCAAACCACTATTTCACTGAAAAAGGCCTGGACCGCAGCCTTAGCCGTTCCAATCCCAAAGACGCCTGGTTCTATTCGTTCCTCGACAGCAACCAGCCGCGCACCCTCAATATCGACAACGACACAGCCACCGGAGAATTGGCGCTGTTCATCGACCTCAAGGTCGAGCAGGCCGGCAAAGTCGTGGGCGTTGCCGGGCTTGGCCTGAGCATGAAAGAGCTGTCGGAGCTGATTCACAACTTCACCTTCGGTGAGCGCGGCAAGGTCTATCTCGTGCGTTCCGACGGTTTGATCCAGGTTCACCCCGAAGCGCAATTCAGTGGCAAGCGCACCTTGGTCGAGCAAATCGGTGCGTCGGCCACGCAGGCAGTCATGGGTCAAAAAGCTGCCAGCAGCAGCTTCGTGCGTGATGGCGAAGACTTCCTGGCCTTGAGTCTGCCGCTGAGGGATCTGGGCTGGACCCTGGTGGCCGAAGTGCCACAGTCGCAGATCTACGCCGAAGCCCGCCGCGCCATGTGGATGAGCAGCGGCATTGGCCTGGCGGTGGCGTTGGTGTGCCTGTTGCTGGTGGTGTTGCTGGCTCGTGGGTTGGTGCGGCCGATTCGTCAGGTAACAGCAGCGTTGGTTGCCATCGGTAGCGGTGGTGGAGATTTGACCCACAGGTTAGATTCCAGCCGCGCCGATGAACTGGGTGACCTGGCGCGCGGCTTCAATCGATTCCTCGACAGTCAGCGCGAGATGATCGGCGAAGTGCTGACCACCAGTGAGCGTTTACGCACCGCCGTCAGCCAGGTGGCGAAGGTTGTGGACAACACCGCCGAACGCTCCGGGCGTCAGCAGGAAATGACCGACATGGTCGCCACCGCCGTCCACGAAATGGGCCTGACCGTGCAGGAAATCGCGCAGAACGCCGGTAACGCGGCGGTTGCCTCGCAGGATGCTCGCGATGAGGCGATGCAGGCGCGGGAAGTGGTCGGTGGGTCGATTCGGCATATTGAAAGCATGTCCGATGAAATCGGTGTCGCCGCCAGTGCGGTGGGCGAACTGGCTGATCAGGTGGCGTCGATCGATCAGGTGTTGGCGGTGATTCGCGGGATTTCCGAGCAGACCAACTTGCTGGCGCTTAACGCGGCTATCGAAGCGGCGCGGGCTGGAGACATGGGTCGTGGATTTGCCGTTGTGGCAGATGAAGTGCGGACGCTGGCGCGGCGAACTCAAACGTCCACCGATGAAATTCAGCAAATAATCGGCAGCCTCAAACAAGGCGCGGAGAACGCGGTGTCGTCGATGCACACCGGTCAAGCGGCGACCGGCACCGGTGTCGAATCGAGCCAGCGCACCGGGACGTCGCTGACCGCGATTACCGGGCAGATCGAGCGCATCAGCGACATGAACCACCAAGTCGCGACCGCGACGGAAGAACAGTCGGCGGTAACCGAAGAGATCAACCGCAACGTGCAGGGGATTTCCGACTTGGCTCGGGCGACGGCAGGGGAGGTCAGGGCTTGCCGAGAGGATTGTCAGACGTTGCAGCGGTTGGCGGATGATTTGGCGCGGCAGATGGGTGGGTTTCGGTTGAGCTGAGTTTCGAGTCCCAGGCGGCACAGGCTGGCCGAGAGCGCGACGATAGTTTGTGCGCTCTCGGGGCGCTGATGATCAGTCAGAAACGAATGACGAGACCAAAAGCTCTTTCCCGTATACCTCTGCACCATTGACGGTATCGATATAAAAAACCCGCTTCTCTCTCACGACCCAGGAACGTTGTTGTTCATCGATATAGGTGTCGCCACTGGTCATTGATCTGAACATGTCATCGCGGTTAAACAACCGATTACCAATTTGGGTATCACCCTCTGTTTTGACGGTTACGCGATAGCCGTTATCGATTTGCCAGCGATACTCTTTGCCTGTGACGGTGCTGTTGCGACTACCTCTTACCTTGTCACCCACTCTGGTGGCCAGAATGAATTGGTCGTGGGTGAGCCGTATATAAGGGTCTATTTTTGGTGTGCGTTCTGCGGCAGGGAAGCCATAGACAACGCTTAGCCACTCGTTGGCAGACATGGCCTCGTAGTCCTTGTACCCGACGAGGTAGTCCCACTCATATCGCTCGTCGGGCGAAACGATTTCCATCATACCGACAGCCGTTGTTTCAGTACTCTCCGAAGCTTTCTTCTCACCGGTGGCGCCAACGGAAACCATCTCAATAGTGATAAGGGACTGTTCGTTTGACGGCCTGTGATGATTCTTGTCGAGGACGATGTATTCAATCCCTTTGGAATCGGTCCAAATCGTTCCCGCTCTTCCAGGCCCAGCTGAAATGGATGCCAGAACGCAATAGTCACGGCTGACAAGTCCTGGGAGTTTGATTGTTTTGTCTGCAAGTGTGTTTGGCGTATTCATCATGCTCTCTCATATAGGAGGACCGACGGACAGGGTGATGTCCGTCGTTGCCGACAAATAGTGTGACGTCGGGAATCCAGCCTATCGGAGCTGCCTTGATTACACAGCTGTCAGAAATAACAGGTGTGTCGAGTGCAGAGTTGGCGTGTTTCAAAAATGAACACTCAATGTATTACCAATACTCTGCACTGAATCAGTTGCTCAGAACCACTCATCCTGCATGTTCAAACACACATCATCCCGAGCCTCAAGAATCGCCAATTCATGGTGGCAACCCGGCACTTCCCAGGTCAGGAAATACCGCGCCGCCTGCAGCTTGCCTTTATAGAAGCTCACATCCGCCGCATTCCCCTTGGCCAACCCTTCTTCGGCGCGAATCGCCTGTTCCAGCCAGCGCCAGCCAATCACTGTGTGCCCAAACACCTTCAAGTACAGCGCCGAATTCGCCAGGCTGCTGTTGACCTTGCCTTGAGCCAGGTCGGTCAGCAAACCGAGGGTTACGGTTTGCAGGCGGGCCACCAATTTCTCCAGCGGTTCACGCAGCGCATTCAACGATTCGTACGCTTGCGCCCGCTCGGCAGTGTCGGCGATCAGGCGGATCAATTGTTTCAGTCCCGCACCACCGTTCTGCGCCAGTTTGCGGCCCAGCAAGTCCAGTGACTGAATGCCGTGGGTGCCTTCGTGAATCGGGTTCAGACGGTTGTCGCGGTAATACTGCTCAACCGGGTATTCGCGGGTGTAACCGTGGCCGCCGAGAATCTGGATCGCCAGTTCGTTGGCCTTCAGGCAAAACTCCGACGGCCAGGATTTGACGATTGGCGTCAGCAAATCCAGCAGCTCATGCGCCTGTTTGCGCTCGGCTTCGGTCGCAAGCGTCGTGGTGTCATCGAACAATCGTGCCGCATACAACCCAAGATCGAACGAGCCTTCGACGTAGGCTTTTTGCGTGAGCAACATGCGTTTGACGTCGGCGTGCTGAATGATCGCCACCGGCGCGGTGTTCGGGTCTTTGCTGTCCGGCACGCGGCCTTGCGGGCGCTCGCGGGCGTACTCCAGCGAATACAGGTAGCCGGCGTAACCGAGCATCACCGCGCCCATGCCGACGCCGATTCGCGCTTCGTTCATCATCTGGAACATGTAGCTCAAACCGTGGTGCGGCTTGCCCACCAGATAACCGACGCACTCACCGTTATCACCGAAATTCAGCGCCGTGGACGTCGTGCCGCGCCAGCCCATCTTGTGGAACAGCCCGGCCAGCAACACGTCGTTGCGCTTGCCGAGGCTGCCGTCATCGTTGACCAGAAACTTGGGCACGATAAACAGCGAAATGCCTTTCACCCCGGCCGGTGCGTCCGGCAGTTTGGCCAGCACCATGTGCACGATGTTTTCCGACAGCGGGTGATCGCCGCCGGAGATGAAAATCTTGTTGCCCTTGAGTCGATAGGTGCCGTCAGAAGCAGGCTCGGCGCGTGTGCGAATATCCGACAACGACGAACCGGCATGGGGCTCGGTCAGGGCCATGGTGCCAAAGAAGCGGCCGTCGATCATCGGTTGCAGGAAGCGCCGCTTCTGTTCCTCGGTGCCGAAGCTTTCGATCAGGTTCGCCGCACCCATGGTCAGGAACGGATACGAAGTCGAGGCCGCGTTGGCTGACTGGAAGTGCGCGAAACACGCCTGGGACAACAGCGTAGGAAGTTGCATGCCACCGGCGTCGAAACTGCGCGCGGCGTTGAGGAAACCGGCTTCGAGGAAGGCATCCACCGCTGGTTTCACTTCCGGAATCAGAATCGCCTGACCGTTCTCATAGCGAGGCTCGTTCTCGTCGCCCTTGCGGTTGTGCGGGGCGAAAAACTTCTCGGCAATGCTGCGAGCGGTGCCGATGGCGGCGTCGAAGGTCTCGCGATTGTGCTCGGCGAAACGCTCACGCTGGGTCAGGCCTTCGGCGTCGAGGACTTCATACAGCTCGAAAGCCAGATTGCGGGAACTGAGCAACGTCTCGGACATGGCGGCCTACCTTTTTTTGGAATGGACCGAGTCTAGGCGTGGGGATAGAGGCTGAACAGGATGATTGATGAGCGTGATGGTAGGGCAGAGCGACGACTTAACAGGCACCACAAAACAAATGTGGGAGCGAGCCTGCTCGCGATAGCGGTGTTTCATCCAATACATGTGTCGGATGACACACCGCTATCGCGAGCAGGCTCGCTCCCACAAGGGGTATTGCGTACCGGGCGGCTATTGCGGCAGCCCGGCTTATCGGTTTTAGCCGATGGTCATCAAGCTCGCATTACCACCCGCCGCAGCGGTGTTAACGCTCAACGCTCGCTCGATCACCAGGCGCTCCAACGCAATGTTGGTCTCGCCCAGCGACAACCCGTGAACCCCGACAATCGCCCCGGCACGCTTGGCCACTTGCTGGCACACCGCACGCAACTGATCGGAATGGCCGTGATGCAGAACCGCATCAAACACCACTTCGTCCTTGTTCCAGTCGGCAACCAGCTTGATACGCGCCTGAACTTCCTTCGGCAGGCGTGCGAACAAGGCTTTGGTCAGGTCAGCTTCCGGCCATACCGCTGAGCCGCCGACAGCCAATACCGCCGCCAGTTGCGTCAGCAGGTCGCCTTCAGCTTCGGCCAGGGACAGCACGTGCTCACGCGGCAGAATGGCGTAGCTGTTGCGCTCGCCGGTCGGGCCTGCCAGAACACGGGTGATGCCGCTTTGCGATTGCGCTGCGAACTGCACGCACAAGGCGCTCAGGTCGGCAAACTTGTTGCTGTCGGCCCAGGTTTGCAGGGCGGTCAGCGGTTTGCTCATGGCATCGCGCAGACGAACATCCGGTGCAGTGGCGGCGTCGCCACGAGCGAAGGATTGTTCGATTGCATCGGCAGGACGCGTCGACAGCAGGCGGTACAGGTACAACGGACCACCGGCTTTCGGGCCGGTGCCCGACAGGCCTTCGCCACCGAACGGTTGCACGCCAACCACAGCACCAACGATGTTGCGGTTCACATAGACGTTACCGGCATTGACGTTGTCGATCACCTTGGCGATGGTCTCGTCGATGCGCGTATGCACGCCCAGCGTCAGGCCGTAGCCGGAAGCGTTGATCTGGCCGATCAACTGGTCGATGTCTTTGCGCTTGTAGCGCACCACGTGCAGCACCGGACCAAAGATTTCGCGTTGCAGCTCATCGAAGCTTTCCAGCTCGATCAGCGTCGGCATCACGAAGGTGCCGCGTTTGACTTCTTCGCTGTTGGCGATGGCCACCTGGTACACGTTGCGACCTTTGTCGCGCATGGCCTGGATGTGCTTCTCGATGCCCGCCTTGGCTTCGGCGTCGATCACCGGGCCGATGTCCACGGACAGGCGCTCAGGGTTGCCGAGACGGCATTCAGCCATGGCGCCCTTGAGCATTTCGATGACACGGTCAGCGGAATCTTCCTGCAAGCAAAGTACACGCAGAGCCGAGCAACGTTGACCGGCGCTGTCGAAGGCCGACGACACCACGTCGATCACGACTTGTTCGGTCAGTGCCGAGGAGTCGACGATCATCGCGTTCTGGCCGCCGGTTTCAGCGATCAGCGGAATCGGACGGCCCTGTGCATCCAGGCGGCCAGCGACGTTGCGTTGCAGCAAACGAGCGACTTCGGTGGAACCAGTGAACATCACGCCTTTGACCCGATCGTCACCGACCAGACGGGCACCCACAGTTTCGCCACGGCCCGGCAGCAGTTGCAGCACGCCTTCCGGAATCCCGGCTTCGAGCATCAGGCGCACGGCCTGGGCGGCGACCAGCGGGGTTTGTTCCGCAGGCTTGGCCAGTACCGGGTTACCGGCGGCCAATGCAGCGGCAACCTGACCGCTGAAGATTGCCAGCGGGAAGTTCCACGGGCTGATGCACACCACTGGACCCAATGGGCGGTGGGCGTCGTTGGTGAAATCGTTGCGAGCCTGCACCGCGTAATAACGCAGGAAGTCCACGGCCTCACGCACTTCGGCGATGGCGTTGGCGAAGGTCTTGCCGGCTTCGCGAGCCAACAGGCCCATCAGCGGCTGGATCTCGCCTTCCATCAAATCGGCGGCACGTTCCAGAATCGCAGCACGTTCGGCCGGCGGGGTGGCCTGCCAGATCGGCGCTGCGTTCAGGGCGCACTGGATTGCGTTGTCGACGTCTTCGACATTCGCTTCCTGTACGTGACCGACCACGTCACGCAAATCGGACGGGTTCAGAACAGGCGCAGGGGTTTCGGTGCTGGAGACGCAGCCGAGCATCGGCGCGGCTTTCCAGTGGTTGTGAGCAGTGGCCAGCAGAGCGCACGACAGCGAAGCCAGGCGATGTTCGTTGGCCATGTCGATGCCGCTGGAGTTGGCGCGCTCGGCACCATAAAGATCGCGCGGCAGCGGGATACGCGGGTGCGGCAGGCCGAAGCCGCCTTCCAGCGTCGCCATCTGCTCGATGCTGGCCACTGGATCGGCCACCAGCTCCTGAATCGAAATGGACTGGTCGGCGATACGGTTCACGAACGAGGTGTTCGCGCCGTTTTCCAGCAGACGACGTACCAGGTACGCCAGCAGGGTTTCGTGAGTCCCGACTGGTGCGTACACGCGGCACGGACGGTTCAGCTTGCCTTCGGAAACTTTACCTACAACCTGTTCGTACAGCGGTTCGCCCATGCCGTGCAGGCACTGGAACTCGTACTGGCCCGGGTAATAGTTCTGACCGGCGATGTGGTAAATGGCCGACAGAGTGTGGGCGTTGTGTGTGGCGAATTGCGGGTAGATGACTTCCGGCACCGACAACAATTTGCGGGCGCAAGCGATGTAGGAAACGTCGGTGTACACCTTGCGGGTGTAGACCGGATAGCCTTCCAGGCCTTCGACCTGGGCGCGCTTGATTTCGCTGTCCCAGTACGCGCCTTTCACCAGGCGGATCATCAGGCGATGACGGCTGCGGCGAGCCAGGTCGATCACGTAATCGATCACGTACGGGCAACGCTTCTGATACGCCTGGATCACGAAACCGATGCCGTTCCAGCCGGTCAGTTGCGGCTCGAAGCACAGGCGCTCCAGCAGATCCAGCGACAGCTCGAGGCGGTCGGCTTCTTCGGCGTCGATGTTCAGGCCGATGTCGTATTGCTTGGCCAGCAGGGTCAGCGACAACAGGCGCGGGTACAACTCGTCCATCACGCGCTCGTACTGCGCACGGCTGTAACGCGGGTGCAGTGCCGACAGCTTGATGGAAATGCCCGGGCCTTCATAAATCCCACGACCGTGGGACGCTTTGCCGATCGAGTGGATGGCTTGTTCGTACGACGCGAGGTACTTCTGCGCGTCATGCTCGGTGAGGGCTGCTTCACCGAGCATGTCGTAGGAATAACGGAAACCCTTGGCTTCGAACTTGCTCGCGTTGGCCAGGGCTTCGGCGATGGTTTCGCCGGTCACGAACTGCTCGCCCATCAGGCGCATGGCCATGTCGACGCCCTTGCGGATCATCGGCTCGCCGCTCTTGCCGATGATGCGGCTCAGGGACGAAGTCAAACCCGCTTCATTATGGGTGGCGACCAGTTTGCCGGTCAGCAGCAAGCCCCAAGTGGCGGCGTTGACGAACAGCGACGGGCTGTTGCCCAAGTGTGGCTGCCAGTTACCGGTGCTGATTTTGTCGCGGATCAGTGCGTCACGAGTGCCCTTGTCCGGGATGCGCAACAGCGCTTCGGCCAGGCACATCAGTGCCACGCCTTCCTGGGACGACAGGGAAAATTCCTGCAACAGGCCCTGAACAATTCCGGCACGGCCACCGGCGCTCTTCTGATTGCGCAGTTTCTCGGCAATCGAGGCAGCCAACTTGTTGGTGGCGTCAGCCATGGCGACCGGCAGGCGAGCCTGTTCGATCAGCATCGGCACCACTTCCGGCTCAGGGCGACGGTAAGCAGCGGTAATGGCGGCGCGCAGCACCGATTGCGGCAAGATGCTTTCGGCGAACTCAAGGAAGCACTGGTGCGCGTGGTCGACGTGGACGTCGCCACTGTCGTCAGCTTCTTTGGCCGTCAGGCCGTTGAGCTCGGTCAGGGTTGCACCACCCTCGAGTTTTTCCAGGTAATTGAAAATTGCCTGCTTGATCAGCCAGTGCGGCGTGCGATCAATCGAAGTCGCGGCGGCCTTGAGGCGCTCGCGGGTCGGGTCGTCAAGTTTGACCCCAAGGGTGGTGGTAGCCATATTTTTATCCTCATGTTTGCCACGACCGCGTGGCATCAGCTGGCGGCAAGATTAGCTGCGCGCTCTCCGAGGTGCAACCGGGTGCAACCCTTTTTTTGTCGGAATAATAGGCAGCTCGTCAGGAATTAAATTCCGGTACGAACGTACCGCTCCTGCTTGGTGCTTTTGCTTCTAGTAAACCCTCGTGACTGCTCTAAAAGGGAGCAAAAACAGAGCTTTTCAAGCTAAATCCGACTAGGTGCAACTTATTCTCAAAAAATGGGTTGCACCTTATTTGCGTTGTTGAATAGGATTCGCGCCCAAGGTGCAACCGGTTAAAAAGACAGGTGCACCGGCTGATGGCTTTCCTGGGGAAACATCAGTCCTAAATGCGCGGACCCGCAAATCGTTTGATCAAACATTGTCGTTTGTCGGCGTTTTCACACTCTGCCGCTACATAAAAACAAAGCCAGGGCATCACTTAATGAGCGTTAGCAATCCAACCCTGATCACGTTCGTGATCTACATCGCAGCAATGGTGCTGATCGGCTTCATGGCCTATCGCTCCACCAACAACCTTTCTGACTACATTCTGGGCGGTCGCAGCCTGGGCAGCGTCGTGACTGCATTGTCCGCTGGTGCCTCCGACATGAGCGGCTGGTTGTTGATGGGGCTGCCGGGCGCCATCTACATGTCCGGTCTGTCCGAAAGCTGGATCGCCATCGGTCTGATCGTCGGTGCTTACCTGAACTGGCTGTTCGTTGCCGGCCGTCTGCGCGTGCAGACCGAGCACAACGGCGATGCGCTGACGCTGCCGGACTACTTCTCCAGCCGTTTCGAAGACAAAAGCGGCCTGCTGCGGATCATCTCGGCGGTTGTGATCCTGGTGTTCTTCACCATCTACTGCGCGTCCGGCATCGTCGCTGGCGCCCGTCTGTTCGAAAGCACCTTCGGCATGTCCTACGAGACCGCGCTGTGGGCCGGTGCTGCGGCGACGATTGCCTACACCTTCGTCGGTGGTTTCCTGGCAGTCAGCTGGACTGACACCGTACAAGCCACGCTGATGATCTTCGCCCTGATCCTCACGCCGATCATCGTGTTGCTGGCGACCGGCGGCGTCGATACCGCGTTCCTGGCCATCGAAGCGCAAGATCCAGCCAACTTCGACATGCTGAAAAACACCACCTTCATCGGCATCATCTCGCTGATGGGCTGGGGCCTGGGCTACTTCGGCCAGCCGCACATCCTGGCGCGTTTCATGGCCGCGGATTCGGTCAAGTCGATCGCCAATGCCCGTCGCATTTCCATGACCTGGATGATCCTGTGCCTGGGCGGCACCGTGGCTGTAGGCTTTTTCGGTATTGCCTACTTCTCGGCCAACCCTGCCGTGGCGATGCCTGTCAGCGAAAACCACGAGCGCGTGTTCATCGAACTGGCCAAAATCCTGTTCAACCCATGGATCGCCGGTATTTTGCTGTCGGCCATTCTGGCTGCGGTGATGAGTACCCTGAGCTGCCAGTTGCTGGTGTGCTCGAGCGCCCTGACCGAAGACTTCTACAAAACCTTCCTGCGTAAATCGGCTTCCCAGGTGGAACTGGTCTGGGTCGGTCGCGCCATGGTGCTGCTGGTTGCCCTGATCGCCATCGCACTGGCCGCCAACCCGGAAAACCGTGTGCTGGGTCTGGTCAGCTACGCCTGGGCAGGTTTCGGTGCTGCGTTCGGTCCAGTGGTCCTGATCTCTGTGATCTGGAAAGACATGACCCGCAACGGCGCACTGGCCGGCATCCTGGTCGGCGCGATCACTGTGATCGTGTGGAAACACTTCGAACTGCTGGGCCTGTACGAAATCATCCCTGGTTTCATCTTCGCCAGCCTGGCGATCTACATCGTCAGCAAACTGGGCGCGCCGACGCACGGCATGCTGCAGCGTTTCGCCGCTGCCGAGGCTGATTTCCGCCTGAACAAGTGATCGGGATGAGCTGAGGCTCAACCCTTTCGCCGAACATGAAAACGGCCCGCTTCCTTTGGAGGCGGGCCGTTTTTATTGGGCGTTAGAAAAGCCCTCTGTGGGAGCGAGCCTGCTCGCGATGGTGTGTCAGCCAAAGAGGTTTCGACTGATACACCATCGCGAGCAGGCTCGCTCCCACAGGAGGGCAGTGGTGGTTTTGAAAGGAATGTCTGTAGCCAAACATCCCGATTTTTGAAGGAAGAATCTTTAAAAAAGCACGACAAATCTGAGTTTCCTGTCCCTTCGTCAACACCCCTTGCCGCTCATGCAGAATCGCCCGCCTTCACTCTGCAGAGACACATCGGATGTTCGCTCTTGCTAATCAACCGCGCTTTACGCTGACCGTCGACGGTGACCAGCATGACCTCAAGGTGCTTGAGTTCACCGGCAAGGAAGCCATCAGCCAGCCTTACCGCTTTGACCTGGAACTGGTCAGTGAACGGCCGGACATCGAGCTCGAAAGCCTTCTGCATCGTCAGGCATTTCTGAGTTTCGATACACAAGGCAGCGGTATTCACGGTCAGATTTTTCGGGTTGGCCAGGGCGATTCCGGTAAGCGTCTGACGCGCTATCAAGTCAGTCTGGTCCCGCGTTTGACCTACCTCGACCAGCGCATCAATCAGCGGATTTTCCAGCACAAAAGCGTGCCAGTGATCATTGCGCAAATCCTTGAGGATCATGGCATCCAGCGCGATGCGTTCGCCTTTCAGCTCGGCAGCGATTACCCCGATCGCGAGTACTGCGTGCAATACGCGGAAAGCGATCTGGCGTTCATCCAGCGCTTGTGCGCCGAAATCGGCATTCACTACCACTTTCAGCACAGCCCTGACGGGCATTTGCTGGTGTTTGGTGATGACCAGACGGTTTTCCCCCTGATCGACAAACCGACACTTTTCTCGCCTGACACGGGAATGGCGGCCGACGCGCCTGCGATCAATCGCTTCAACGTGCGGCTGGAAACCCGCACCACTTCGGTAGCCCGTCGCGACTACGACTTCCACAAACCCGGGCTGCAACTTGAAAGCCGAAGCGACAACGGGCAACTGCCGACGCTTGAGGATTATCACTTTCCCGGCCAGTTCACGGATCGCGAATCTGGCAGGGCGCTGGCTCAACGAACACTGGAACGCCACAACGCAGACTACCGTCAGGCTGAAGGTCGCAGCGATGAGCCCGCTTTGGTGGCAGGCCACTTCCTGGCGTTGTCGGAACATCCACGCCAGGCCTGGAATGACCTGTGGCTGATCACCAAAATCGAACACCATGGCCGTCAGCCGCAAGTGCTCGAAGAGTCAGTCAGCAGCGACGGGGCGGATGATTTCCAGGGCTATCGCAATACCTTTCTGGCGACGCCGTGGGATGTTTCGTTTCGCCCACCCCTGATCGGGAAACCCTCTTTCACCGGTTATCAGACCGCCGTAGTCACTGGCCCGACCGACAGTGAAATCCACTGCGACGAGTACGGCCGCGTCAAGGTTCAGCTCGCCTGGGATCGTGACGCAAAGCGCAATGAACATTCCAGTTGCTGGTTGCGCGTCGCCACCGGCTGGGCGCATGACGGCTACGGCGTCGCACTGATTCCTCGGGTCGGCATGGAAGTGTTGGTGGGGTTCCTCGATGCCGACGTCGATAAACCGATGGTCATGGGCTGCGTACCCAATGGCGCCAACTCGATATCGCTGAATCTGCCCGCCGACAAAACCCGCAGCATTTTCCGCAGCCAAAGTAGTCCCGGTGGCGGTGGTTACAGCGAATTACGCATCGAGGATCGCAAAGGCGCCGAGGAAATCTACCTGCGGGCCCAGCGAAACTGGACTCAACACGTGTTGAACGACCTGCACGTCCAGGTCGGAAATCAGCGCAGTGCGGTGATTGGTGCCAACGATAACCTGCACGTTCACGGTGACCGCTCCATCACCGTCAGCAACCAGACCCTCAAGGCGAGCGGGCAATTTCACGCCAGCGCCGGCCAGCAAATTGTCATCGACGGTGGTGCCAACGCGACCATTCAGGCGGGCGGCCACTGGATCAACATCGGCCCCGCCGGGATCTTCAGCAGCGTTCCGATTGAATTGGGCGGTGCACCGATGCCGGCCATGGGCGCCGCGACCACTCAACGAACACTTCTGGCACTCAGCACAGCACAGATTCTGACCCTGAAAAGCGACGCCCCATTCTGCGAAGAATGTGAACGCTGCAAGGGTGGTGTCTGTGCAGCTTGAGTGCTTGTCACCCCTCGCTTGGCTGGAGCGCCAACCACTCGAGCCTTCCGAGCAGTTGTTCGCTGTGTTCGGCAATGCAAGCTCCGCCGAACCGTTCAAAGCCTGGCAGAGATCAAGTCCGTTCCATGCGCCAAGCCCGATCTGGGCCGACACCCCTTACGCCGAGTGGGAACCGGTCATGCCCTATGTCGGAATCGTCGCTGCTGGCAGTGAGTTTCTGGACTGGGTCGCCACTACCGAGTCTCGCGACTGGGGCTGGCTGGCAGTTTCTTCTTCGCCTCAAGACGTGTTGATCGAGCATCTGCGCAGCCTCACGCAAGTGTTTTTGCCCAATGGCAACGCGGTGTTTTTCCGCTTTTGGGATGGGCATTACTTGCTGCCGATTCTTCAGTCTGCGGATGTCGAAGTTGCTCAACTGTTACCGGTCGTGGGGCGGTGCCTGATTAATGGTCAGCCGCTCGACATCGGTGGAACTGCACTGAAAACCGCCAGGGTTTTTCCATGGTGGGAAATCTCCACAACGCTGTTGAAGCAACTCTGCGAACACTCAAACACCACTCGGCTGAACAACTTGCTCACGTGGTTGAGCGAGGACCGTCCTGATCTTTTCGAGGCATTTTCCGAAAGCGTGTTGCGGCACAAAGTCGCGATCTTTCTGGAAGAGCCGGGCCTGCCGCCAGCCCCGAAATCAGCCTTGGTGGATTACCTGTCGATGGAGCTGGACTGATGGATCAGATCGTACGGATCGAGCAGGAGCTCGACGGTTTCAAGGACACGCTGAGTGTGTATCGCCAGCAACTCAAGGGCTTTTTAAGTCGCAATGCCGACAAGGTCAGCCGGGCAATGGACCTGCCCTCGCTGATGGACATGGACCGGCAGATCAAACTGGGCAACACCACTACATCGGTGAGCCGCAGTGATGACGACTTTTTCTCCAGTGTTGCGCAGTGTCCGCTAAACGGAATTCTGCAGATCGAGAGCAAGTTCGAATCGGTTTATGACGTTGCGCTGGGGAACATTGATGTTGATGTGATTGCCGTTGATGGCGGCGAAAGAACCACTGTCACGCTCGATGAAAACGGCAAGGGGCAATTCAGGGGCGTTGCCGGGAAGTTCTACCGCGTGCATGTCCACAGCGCGGTGACTTCGGATCAGGTTGATGAGCTTTTCAAGTCTTACGACGGCCTGACCGGACAGCTGGAAGACTGGCTGCGCATTGAGTGGCAAGGCTTCAAACCGCAGTGGTCGCAGTCGGCGTTTGCCGCTGCGGGTAATGGCCTGCTGGCGGGAAGTTGGGCGGCGGTCATTGGTGTGTGGGACAGCATCAGCCTGCTCTCGGACATTCTCCAGGATCCCGGCAAGTTCGTTGAGCGGTTGGGTAGCAGTGCGGATGAACTGGCCACGCTCGCCAAAACCGCTCCGGACGTCATGGCCAAGGTCCAACTGCTGGCCAGTGACGAAGCGGCGCGGTGTTTGTTGTTGCGAACCGCCAGCCTCTGGCTGGAGATGTTGCCGCCCAGCGAGATCGCTGGAAAAACCGCCGAAGCACTGTCGACGGTGGTGGTTCAGTTGCTCATCGACATTCTAATTGGCGTGGTCCTGACCTTCGCCGGTGCGGGGGCGGGCATCGCCTACCTGGGTATGCGTCTCGCCAGCTACGGCGCCCGTATCGTCAGCGCCGTGCAGGGTTTCGTCAAAGCGATTTTCACCCTCATCAACAACTTCATGACCTACGTCGACCAGTACAAAAAGGTCGCCGCACGGGGCGTGGCAGCGGGTGTGAAAAAAGGCGGATTGCACCTGCGTTGGGACGCCAGACGCAATACCACGCTCAAGCAAAACGAACACCACGACGACGCTTCGAAGCAGGCCACAAATCCCAACGGCGACAGCGCCGATTCCGCCGATAAAACCGCCACCAACAAATGCCCGGTGTCGATGGTCACCGGTGAAGAACTGCTGACCCTCACCGACGGTTCCTTGAATGGAATCCTGCCGTTCGACTTCACGCGCCTCTATCGCACCAGCGCCGTCGAGATTGATTGCGGCCTAGGTTTTGGCTGGAGTCACAGCCTTGCGCACCGACTGGAAATCGATGGCGATGGCGTCGTCTGGATTGACCACGAAAACCGTCGCACCGCCTTTCCGCTGCCTGACAATGAGCGCCCGGCGATCCACAACAGCCTCTCGCGTGCAGCGATTTACCTGGGCGATGCCCCGGAAGAACTGATCCTCGCCCAGGCTGGCGACGACACGCGCTTCTACCATTTCATCAACGGTCGATTGGCTGCGATCAGCGACGGTTACGACAACCGGTTGCGCATCACTCACGACCGCCGCGACCGTATCCAGCGCCTCGACAACGGTGCCGGTCGTGCCTTGCTGTTGCGCTATGACCAGCACCATTTGATTGCCGTCGACTACCAGCGTTTTGTCCCGGCAGACACGTCGGACGAAGGCTGGATAACCGAACAGACACTGGTCAGTTACCGCTACGACGAGCGCGCGCGACTGATCGAAGCGACCAACGCCGCCGGGGAAAGCGAGCGTTACGACTACGACGACCAGCACGTCATCCAGCAACGGCAGCTGGCCGGTGGGGCGAGTTTCTTCTGGGAGTGGGAAAGGTCCGGCAAGGCTGCGCGATGCGTCCGGCATTGGGCGTCGTTTGCGCAGATGGAAGCTCGTTATGTCTGGGATGACGAGGGCAGTGTCACCGTCCTCAACATCGACGGCAGCGAAGAGGTTTACCAGCACGACGACCGGGCGCGACTGGTGCGCAAGGTCGAGCTGGATGGCGGCGAACACCTCAAGGCCTACGACGATAAAGGTCGATTGATTGCCGAACAGGATCCGCTCGGCGCCGTCACCGAATACCACTACGACGAAGTCGGACGCTTGGTGGCGCAGATTCCGTCAGAAGACGAGCCCACGTCCTACGAGTATCGCAACGGTTTCCTGCATGCCCGGTATCGCGGCAAAGCGGTCTGGAAATATCAGCGCAATGCTCAGGGCGACATCACCGAAGAGACTGATCCCGACGGCCAGATCACCCACTATCACTACGATGAAAAAGGACAGTTGCTGTCGATCCGTTACCCGGATAGCAGTCGCCATCTCTTCGTCCGCAATGCTTTGGGGCAACTGGTTGAAGAAACTTTGCCGGACGGTGGGTTGCGGCGGTTTTCCTACGACGTGCTGGGTCGACGGATTACCGATCAGGATGAACACGGATCGCTCACTCACTACGGGTGGGACGCCGTTGGGCGATTGGTTCAGACGACACTTCCTACGGGGACCACGCGCGCCTTCAGCTACAACGCCTACGGAAAAATCACCGCCGAACGCGACGAGCTTGGCCTCGTTACCCGCTACGAATACGTCGATGGTTTGCATCTGGTCAGCCGCCGGATCAACCCTGACGGCACGCAGCTCAGCTATCGCTACGACAACGCGCAGCTGTTGCTCACAGAAATCGAAAACGAATCCGGCGAACAATATCGCCTGGACTACACACCTGGCGGATTGATCCGACAGGAAACCGGATTCGATGGCCAGCGCACGGCGTACAGCTACGACCTCAATGGAAACCTGCTGGAAAAAACCGAGTTCGGCGACGACGGCTCGCAGCGGGTTACCGCTTATGAGCGAGATTCGGCAGGGCGGTTGCTGGTCAAAACGCTGCCCGACGACATCAAGGTCAAATACCGCTACGACGACCTCGGCCGACTGATCAGCGTCGACGACGGTCACGATCATCCGCTGGAGTTCGAGTACGACCGACAAGACCGTTTGATCACCGAGCACCAAGGCTGGGGCACCTTGCGCTACGGCTACGACACCTGCGGCCAACTCAACCGCATGCGCCTGCCGGACGGCAGCAAGCTCGATTACCACCACGCCAAGGGTGGCGCGCTGACCGCCATCGACCTCAACGGCGCGCCGCTCACCGCCCACCAATTCACGTTTGGCCGCGAACAGCAGCGCCAACAAGGCCAGCTCACCAGCCGCTACCACTACGACGAACAGGGCCGCCTGCAAGCACACGCGATCAATCAACAAACCCGGCCGCTGTACCTGCGCCACTACACCTACGCGGTCAACGGCAACCTGGCGACCGTCGCCGACAGCCGCCACGGCCAGCGCAGTTATTACTACGACGCCCTCAACCGCCTGACCCGCGTGCGACACACCCGCGACGACCCACCGGAAAGCTTCGCCCACGACCCGGCCGGCAACCTGCTGATGCAAAACCGCGCCGGTGTGGCTGCCGTAAAAGGCAATCGCCTGCTCATGCAAGGCGACCGGCATTACGACTACGACGCCTTCGGCAACCTCATCCGCGAACGTCGCGGCACTGGGCAAAAACTCGTCACCGAATATGCCTACGACTGCCAGCATCGCTTGGTCAGCGTCACGACCCCGGACGGACGTTGCGCGAGTTACCGCTACGACGCTTTTGGCCGCCGCATCGCTAAAACCGTCGACGGCAAAACCACCGAGTTCTTCTGGCAGGGCGACAACCTCGTCGCTGAAAGCAGCCGCGAGCACTACCGCAGCTATGTTTACGAACCCGGCACCTTCCGCCCATTGGCCATGCTCGACGGCAAAGGCCCGCGCAAGGCTTGCCCGTTTTACTACCAACTCGATCACCTGGGTACGCCGCAGGAACTGACCGATTACGGCGGTGAAATTGTCTGGTCGGCGAAGTACAACGCCTACGGAAAAGTTACGCGGTTGGCGTTCGGTGGGGGCGAGCAACTTGAGCAGCCGCTGCGGTTTCAAGGGCAGTACTTCGATGTCGAGAGCGGCCTGCATTACAACCGGCATCGGTACTATGATCCGGAGGTGGGGCGGTACCTGACGCCGGATCCGGTCAAGTTGGCGGGTGGGCTGAACGGGTATCGGTACGCGCTGAATCCGACGGGGTGGGTTGATCCGTTGGGGTTGAGCGGGAATTGTCCGCCACCGAACAAGCCTGGGTGTGGGGCGCCGGATGATACGTCTGGCGCTAAGGTTGATGAGGGTGAGCCGCCGCTGCCGAAAATGACGGCTGATCAGCGGCGGGCAAGGATTGATGAGTTGGCGGAAGCTAATGCCAGGGGAAGGGTCGAGGCGATGGAACATAAGTACGACATGCACACCGTTAAAAAGCACAGCTCAGAAATATCTGATGCGGCGCTTAAGCAGCGGGCCATTAACGGAGCGGATCCTCACACTGGAAGAATCCCAAGAGGTGCACGAGGTAATCCGAGCTCTCAGTTCAGTAACTGGAGGGTTCATCTCAATGCTTTAAACAAGGCATTGACTAGGGAGGCATTGGGACTGAGCCCTCATACGGGGAGAGACCACAACCAAGACCCGATTGTACGGTTGGAGCTTCCTGGAGCTGGTCGTGGTTACAAGCCAAACAGACAGAACATAAATGATCCTAAACTAAATGAAGATCTGAATTGGTTTGAAGTTAAGTTTGATAAGGACGATGTGACTCGGCCTTATACAGGCTTTCCGTCGGAGAAAAAATAATGTTGCGCGACCCATTTTTAGATGAAGAATTCAAACCGGATTTAATGTGGTTTATCGGAGTTTTTAGTGTTTATGATCGCGAAGAAACTTTAGGTGCAGAACTTGAGGTCTATGATCCTAATAATAAAGAAGACAGGGTTGAGCTGATTAGAAAGCGCGGTTTGAATTTAAACTATTTGTCTTATAGGCATAAATTTGTTTTGGTGGAGTATCTTGCAAATAAACTGAATGATGAAAACTATGACTTTCAGCGACTGTTTGATATTGACGAGGATGAGGCTGCGAGTTGGCCACGTGGCGAGTGGTACGAACTGGAGAACCCTCGGGAATTTCTTCAGGATGTCTACGTATTAGCGCAAGAAGTTTGGAAAGACGACCTTCATAAAGCCAGCCTCGAAGATCAATCAACCTGGTAAGGCTTGTTATCTCTGAGACAGATAGATTTTATGAGCGCTTCGCGCTCAATTCGCGGGCAAGCCTCGCTCCTACAGGATTGGGGTTGTTCCCATTTTTGGCGGTGTGCCTCGATTCTGTAGGAGCGAGGCTTGCCCGCGAAGGCGGTCTTACAGGCTGCGAAATTTCTGGGCAAGGTCGTCGGAAGTTTCCTTCAAGTTGTAGCGGTTTGCATGAACTGGTGGGAAGTGCATTCCATCGATAGTCTCTGGTGGTCACTGAAAATTCAGTGGCAGGGTGTAGGAACCCTTCAAGACTAGAGAGGACGCTTTGGCGTCGTCACCTGTATTTGCGGCCGGCAACGTGCGTCCGTAAGATCAGTTGCGGCAGCTCTGCGCGGGCACGCTTCGGCGTGGTCGAGTTCTCTGGTCTCGATATTCCTACCCCGCGTATAGCTGCCACCCAAGCCTGTAGGAAGGCCGATGGTAGCTTCCCTTCTTACCAGAGGTTTAAAAATGACTAATCTTCACCCCGATCCACCCTACGAAAAACCAACTCCTCCACCCAAAAGCCGTTTCATGGCTCTGACCAGTAACTGCGACGACATGCCCACCTTGTTCGTCGATACCCTCGCACCACTCGACGTTTTATACGACGCCGCCAGCTATCGAATCCGCGCTGTCACCCAAGTGCTCGAAAACCTGTCGATGCGTGGCTCTATCGAGTGCCAGTCCTTCATCCTCAGTGACTTTGCCTTGCTCTGCGCCATTCCGTTGCGGGACGGGTGTGATGTGCTGGATGTGTTGGGGCGGCGGTTGAAGGCTCGGCCTTCCGCGTAACGCCGCTGAATGATCGTTTCCATGCGTTGCGTGGGAACGATCACTGCCCGCTCAGCCGCGAAGCCCTGACGTTCGCCTCGGTACAAGGTAAACTTCCCGGCCTTCGCAGGAGCAATCATGAATTATCGTCACGCCTTCCATGCCGGCAATCACGCCGATGTGTTCAAACACCTGACCTTGACCCGCCTCATCGCCCTGATGTCGCGCAAGGAGCAGCCGTTTGCCTATCTCGACACTCACGCCGGCATTGGTCTGTATGACCTGCAAGGCGATCAGGCGAGCCGTACCGGTGAGTACCTGGAAGGCATCGCGCGGTTGTGGGATCAGCCGGATCTGCCGGAACTGACCGCCGATTACATGAAGGTGCTGCACGACATGAACCCGGATGGCCAGTTGCGCTATTACCCGGGGTCGCCGGAGCTGGCGCGCCGTCTGACGCGGCCGCAGGATCGGGTGATGCTCAACGAGAAGCACCCCGAAGACGGTGTGTTGCTCAAGGACAACATGGCCGGTGACCGTCGCGTGAAGGTTCACCTCGGCGAAGGCTGGCATGTGCCGCGTGCGATGTTACCGGTGCAGGAGAAGCGCGCGGTGATGTTGATTGATCCGCCGTTTGAACAGCTCGATGAGATGCAGCGTTGCGCGGCGTCGCTGAAAGAAGCGATTGGCCGGATGCGTCAAACCGTGGCGGCGATCTGGTACCCGGTGAAGGACCAGCGCATGTTGCGACGTTTTTATCAGGATCTGGCCGGTACTGGCGCGCCGAAGTTGTTGCGGGTGGAGTTGCTGGTGCATCCGCTGGATACGCCGAACAGTCTGAACGGTTCCGGGTTGGCGATCGCGAACCCGCCGTGGGGGCTGGAAGAGGAATTGCGTGAGCTGCTGCCGTGGTTGTCCAAGAAGTTGGGACAAACCCAGGGTGGGTGGCAGATGGATTGGTTGATCGCCGAATAACCACGGTAATCCCAAACCCTGTAGGAGCCGGCTTGCCGGCGATGGCGGCCGGGAGATCTGCGCTGGATTTTCCGCCGCTATCGCCGGCAAGCCGGCTCCTACAATTGGATCTGTGTCAGATCGGATTGGGTGCGTAACGCCAATCAGTTGTGTGCCGAGCTCAATATTGTGTCTGACACGAAACCTGTAGGAGCCGGCTTGCCGGCGATGGCGGCCGAGAGATCAACGCTAGATTTCCCGCTGCCATCGCCAGCAAGCTGGCTCCTACAATTGACTCTGCGTCAGGTCAGATCGGGCAGGTGACGCCGGTGCCGCCGATCCCGCAGTAGCCTTCAGGGTTTTTCGCCAGGTACTGCTGGTGATAGGCCTCGGCGAAGTAGAACGTCGGCGCTTCTTCGATTTCGGTAGTGATGGTGCCTTTACCCGCCTTGGTCAGTTCGGCCTGGAACACTTTTTCGCTGTTCTTGGCCGCTTCCAGTTGCGTCGGGTTGGTGGCGTAGACCACCGAGCGGTACTGAGTGCCGATGTCATTGCCCTGGCGCATACCCTGAGTCGGGTTGTGCAGTTCCCAGAACATTTTCAGCAGTTCTTCATAGCTGACTTTCGCCGGCTCGTAGACCACCAGTACCACTTCGCTGTGGCCGGTCAGGCCCGAGCAGACTTCTTCATACGTCGGGTTCGGCGTGAAGCCACCGGCGTAACCCACCGCCGTACTCACCACACCTTCGCGCTGCCAGAACTTGCGCTCCGCACCCCAGAAGCAACCCAGGCCGAAGATCGCAAAATCCACGTCCATGGCGAACGGGCCCAGCAGCGGCGCGTCGTGCACGAAGTGTTTTTCCGGCACGGTCATCGGGGATTCGCGGCCAGGCAGAGCTTGTTCTTTAGTCGGTAGCACGTTTTTGTTCACCAGAATTTCCGAGCGCAGAACCATGATCAGTCCTCTCAGTCAGGTTGAAATGTAGGTAGTCAGACCGCCAGTTTGCCCAATGCCGCCCGGTAACGCACTACCTCTGTGGGAGCGGGCTTGCTCGCGAAGAGGCCAGCACATCCAACATCTACGTTGGATGATGCACCGCTATCGCCGGCAAGCCGGTCTCGCTCCCACAGGGATTGCGGTGTGCAGTCAGGCGATTGGGCCGCGTGGGTAGCGCTTGAGCTTTTCGATCAGCTCGGAGCCCGGAATCGGTCGGTCGAACAGGTAGCCCTGGCCGACGTCGCAGCGGTGGCGGCGTAGGAAAGCCAGCTGTTCGGCCGTCTCGATGCCTTCAGCCACGACCTTGAGTTTCAGGTTGTGGGCCATGGCAATCACTGCGGAGGTGATTTCCATGTCGTCCTGGTTGTCCGGGATTTCGTGAATGAAGCTTCGATCAATCTTAATGATGTCGATGGGGAATTTTTTCAAGTAACTAAGCGACGAGTAACCGGTGCCGAAGTCGTCCATGGCCAGGGTCAGGCCCAGGCGCTTGAGCTGGTCGAGCTGCAAGTGGGTGTCTTCGGTGGCTTCCAGCAGCAGGCCTTCGGTCAGTTCCAGCTCCAGCAGGCTCGGCGGCAGCGCTTCTTCCTTGAGGATGTTGGCAATCGAGGACACCAGGTCCGGGTCGGAGAACTGCTTGGGCGACAGGTTGATCGCCACTTGCAGATTGCCCAGGCCGGCGGCCGTCAGGTCTTTGCTCATGCGGCAGGCCTGACGGGCGATCCATTTGCCGATCGGGATGATCAACCCGGTTTCTTCGGCGACGCTGATGAACTGGTCCGGGCGGATCATGCCTTTTTCCGGATGGTTCCAGCGCAGCAACGCTTCCATGCCCAGCAGGCGACCGCTGCGCAGGCACAGTTTCGGCTGGTAGAACACGTCCAGCTCGTTCTGCGTCAGGGCGCGGCGCAGGTTGTTCTCGACGAACAGCTTGTAGCTGGCCTCGGCGTTCAGCGCTTCGGTGAACACCTGAACCTGATGCTTGCCGTTGGCCTTGGCCTTGTGCAGCGCGAGCCCGGCGTTACGCATCAGGGTTTGCGGGTCGCGGCCGTGCAGCGGCGCGCAGGCCAGGCCCACGGAGCCGGTGACGCTGATCAGTTGGTTGTCGACGAACATCGGTTTGTCGAGGGTCGCCAGCAGTTGGTTGGCGACTTGCTGACCCATCGCGAGGTCGGTGTTGTCCAGCAGCACGGCGAATTCGTTACTGGCGAAGCGCGCCAGGCTGCCGCTCGGGATCAGGCTGTTGCGCAGGCGTCGGGCCAGGCTGATCAGCAGTTTGTCGCCGGTCTGGTGGCCGAGGCTGTCGTTGATTCGCTTGAAATTATCGATGTCCACCAGCAGCAGGCTGATCGGGGTATCGCTGTCTCGGGCGAAGCGCTCATCGAGATTACGGATGAACGCCGGGCGGTTACCGAGGTTGGTCAGGTTGTCGGTGTAGGCCAGGCGCTCGATGCGCTGCTGGGCGAGTTTGGTCTGGGTGATGTCTTCGTAGATGCCGATGTAATGCGTCAGCTCGCGGTTGTCGCCGTACACCTTGGAAATCGACAACTGGCCCCAGTAGGGTTCGAGGTTTTTGCGGCGGCTCTTGAATTCACCCTGCCAACTGTTGCTCTTGGCCAGCGCCGAGGGCGCGTCGAACAGCAGTTCACTGAGGTTTTCCAGGGCCGGCAGTTCCGACAGTCGCTGGCCGTGGACTTCTTCGGTGGAGTACTGGGTGATCGCGGTGAAACTCGGGTTGACGTATTCCACCACGCCGTCGCAATTGACCAGCAAAAAGGCGTTGGCACTTTGCTCGACCGCACGCTGGAACAGGTGCAGGGCGCTGGTGGCGGTGCGACGGTTGTGGTTGTTGATGACCTGGGCGAACTGGTCGGCCAGCTCGCCGGCGAAGGCGATTTCGTCGGACTGCCAGGCGCGGGTCGCACCGGTCTGCTCCAGACAGAGCACGCCGACCACTTGGCCATCGACACGAATGCTGGCGTCGAGCATCGCGTTCACATCGCGCGGGCGCAGGCTTTCGGCCATTTCCCGGGTGCGCGGATCGCGAATCGCATTGTGGGCATCGATTGCACGGCTGCCGTGCAGCGCGTCCATGTAATCGGGGAAGCCGCTGATGTCGATCGGCTCCGGTAGAGCGTATTCCTGGGTGGCGCGGTGATACGCCGAGATCGGCACCAACATCGAACCGTCGAGGTTCCACAGGCTGGCGCAGTCGATTTCGTAGATGTCACAGGCGCTGCGGGTGATCAGCTCGGCGGCTTCTTGCAGGGAGTTGCCGGTGCTGTAGCGCTGGCGGGTCAGCAGCAGGATCAAGTCTTGCTGGGCGCGCACGCGGTCCAGGTGCAGGAGCTGCTCCTGTTGGGCGCGCTGATTGAGTTCCAGGGCGATCTGCAAGCGCGAGTTCTGGGTTTCGAGGTCCAGTGCCGGCAGCAGCGGATCGCCTTGGAACATGCCATCGACCACCAGCAGGTAGCCGCGCAGCAAGTGTCGATTGTGTTGTTTGTAGGCTTCGCCCAGTTCCAGCAGGCTCAGGGTGCCTGCGGCGGTGTGCAAGGTGTAGCGGATCAGGTAATGCGGGCTATCGGTGAGTTGTTGCTGGACCGCGTCATGCAGCTGATAGCGCGCTTCGGGCTCCATCAGGCTGGCATAGGGCGAACCGACCAGCGCACAGAGTTCCACCGCGGGCAGGCCGAACTGTCGCTCGCAATTGGGATCGAGAAACAGCAGCGCCCAGCTGGGTTCATTCAGCCGTTCGAAACGCAGCATGCCGAGCCGCGAGGGCACCGGCAACTGCGTCACTACCTCGGCCACCATACGGCTGGCGGCATCGGGTTGGCTTTTCATGGAGGGTAACTCGCTTCGAATGTGCTGATCGCGCTGGGCTCTCGCCCTCTTTACTGTTGCCTGCGGCAAGGTTGCATCATTGCGACACCGACTGACAAGAGACATGAAGGCCAAGTGCTATAAGAATATGTCGGCCGGCGTGAACATTTCTTCAGTAATGGCTGAAAACTAACGTATTTCGCTGGAAAAAGCGTTACGGCTGATCGCCAGCAAGCTGGCTCCTACAGAGGTTTGCGTGATTTCTCGATCTGCGGAGCGACGCCGGACCTGTAGGAGCCTGGCTTGCCAGCGATGGCGGCCTGAAGGGCGGCGCAGAGTTTGAGGCCGCCATCGCCAGCAAGCTGGCTCCTACAGGGGGTCGCGTAATTTCTGTAGGAGCCGGCTTGCTGGTGATGTTTTCGGCATCACCGCAACGTAATGCTCGTCGACTGTAAAAGTTTGCCGTCGCGGTCGTGATAACTGACGCGGATCTGTTCTGGCTCAACGATCAGGTGCGCGAAATTGTCCTGGCTGATGACCTGGCTGGTCAGTTCATGCCGATAATCTCCGGCGGCAGTCCGCACCAATGGCTGATCAAGGATGAAGGTGGAGGCCTTGGCGTAGGGCAGCAATTTGCTGTTGCACAGCGGCGAGGAGACGATGGTGTGCACCTCGAAGTCCGGGTCTTCGCTGTGGGTCAACCGACTGGTCAGGGAGCCGTGCACATCACCGGACACGAAGAACACGTTCTTGATGCGGCGTGTACGAATAGTCTCCAGCAACCGTAGTCGTTGCTCCGGAAAGGCTTTCCAGGCGTCATCGCCCAGGCGTTTTCGGTCGGGGTAGAACATCACGCTGGTGACCACGAATTTGACCCGTGCCGGGCTGTGGATCAGCCATTCGCACAGGGCCTGCTCCTGCTCTTCGTCGAGAATGCGCCGGTCGCCGGCCGACAGGTTGCGTCGGGTCCGGCTGTCAGTGACAAACCATTCGATATCCCCGTTGGTGAATTGATACCAATAGCGCTCCAAGTGCTGACGGATGTTTCCATCTTCAAGCAACTCATGGGCCGGGCTATGGCTGGCTTGATATAACTCATAAGCGGCGATGGCATTGTTGTAGAGAAGGTCATCGTTTTTGTTTTTATTGGCGGGCCAGTTGTCTTCGATTTCATGGTCGTCGAGGATCATGTAAGTCGGCGTGCCAGACATTAACTTTGAAATATGCGGCTGAGAAAAAGCCATGCGGTACTTGCTGAGTATTTCTTTGTATTCCCGATCAGGGGCGATGATGTTCAAGTCATCGATATAGACTTGGTCGCCGGTCATCAACAGGGCGCTGATGGGCGTTTCGGCGCGCTGCGCCAGGTTCGTGATGGAGGCAAAGATCCGGTCGCCCAGGTGCGGGAACGAAGGTGCGCCGACCGTCATCCGCAGGTAACGGCATGACCCGACGATGTAAGCCCGTGGCGCTGCGGGATTGTCGGACTGGGTGCTGAAACGGTAGACATGCCTGGGCCATTGCAGCGGCAGTTCCTGAACCGTCTCCACGGTGTGCACGGGGCTCATGGGGCTGAACCAGCCTGCCTGGTATTCGTACTCGGTATCGGTGGCGAGATCGTTGAGGGCAAAGACGTCGCACATGTCTCGCGCGCTTGTCAGTTGTTTGAATATTGCTTTGGACCACGGTGTATCACCGCTGCGTCGATAACGAATTCCACCAAACGCCAAAGTGTCTTTTTGTAAGTCGCCACGTAAAAAAATACGGGCATGTTGAGTTGTAGTGTGGCCAATAATCGGGCCGACTGTAGGTTTAAACATATTCGAATCCATTCGAAGGGGTATTAACTAAATAAGTAAGCCGACTAAACCTTTAGTTAGTCATTTGTATAGCCAAGCCTAGTGGGAGACCGGCAAAAAATATCGTGCCGAAGTGGATTCGAGTTGTGGGCTAACTCAACCACGAACGTAGGAAAGTGACTTTCTTCAAGTCAAAAAAAGCCCCGCCAAATTGGCGGGGTTGAGGTACGAGCGTGGCGCTCGGAAAACGTGAAACGCGAACGGCCCTCCGGTGAAGGAGGGCTGGCCGGTGTTACAGCAAGATGGTGCGGATGTCCGCCAGCAGGCTGCTCAGACGCTGGGTGAAGCGTGCAGCAGCGGCGCCGTTGATCACACGGTGATCGTAGGACAGCGACAGCGGCAGCATCAGTTTCGGCTGGAAGGCTTTGCCGTCCCAGACTGGCTGGATGGTTGCCTTGGAAACACCGAGGATCGCCACTTCCGGCGCGTTGACGATCGGCGTGAAGCCGGTGCCGCCAATGTGGCCGAGGCTGGAAATGGTGAAGCAGGCGCCTTGCATGTCGTCAGCGGTGAGCTTCTTGTCGCGGGCTTTGGCAGCCAGCGCAGCGGCTTCGGCTGCCAGTTGCAACAGGCTCTTTTGGTCGACGTTCTTGATGACCGGAACCAGCAGGCCTTCAGGGGTGTCGACGGCGAAGCCGATGTTCACGTACTTCTTGCGGATGATCGCCTTGCCGCTTGGTGCCAGCGAACTGTTGAAGTCCGGCAGTTCCTTGAGCATGTGCGCGCAGGATTTGAGCAGCAGCGGCAGGATGGTCAGCTTGACGCCGGCCTTCTCTGCAACGGCTTTCTGAGCGATACGGAACGCTTCCAGCTCGGTGATATCAGCCGAATCGAACTGAGTCACGTGCGGGATGTTCAACCAGCTGCGGTGCAGGCTCGACGCGCCGATTTGCATCAGGCGAGTCATCGGCACTTCTTCAGTTTCACCGAAGCGGCTGAAGTCCACGACCGGAATCGGCGGGATGCCCGCGCCACCGGTTGCGCCGGCAGCAGCGGCCGGTGCTTCCTTGGCCTTCTGCATCATGGCTTTGACGTAAA
Source organism: Pseudomonas sp. BF-RE-21 (assembly GCF_019947305.1). Classification (NCBI taxonomy): domain Bacteria; kingdom Pseudomonadati; phylum Pseudomonadota; class Gammaproteobacteria; order Pseudomonadales; family Pseudomonadaceae; genus Pseudomonas; species Pseudomonas sp. BF-RE-21. The sequence goes on from NZ_JAGYGF010000029.1 coordinate 30,159, forward strand.
CCTGCACGTCTTCTTTCAGCACACGACCGTGCGGGCCGCTTGGGCTGACCGCGCTCAGCTCGACGCCGAATTCGCGGGCCAGTTGGCGTACTGCAGGGCCTGCGTGAACCTTGGCGCCCGATTTGGCCGGGGCCGCCGCAGGTGCTGGAGCAGCAGGAGCAGCGGCGGCTGGCGCAGGAGCGCTCGGTGCCGCAGCGGCTGGAGCCGACGCAGCAGCCGGGGCAGCAGCAGGCGCAGCACCTTTGACTTTCAGCTTCAGGATCAGGTCGCCGGTACCGACTTCGTCATCCAGCTTGATGGAAATGCTTTCCACCACGCCAGCGGCAGGCGATGGGATTTCCATGCTCGCCTTGTCGGATTCCAGGGTGATCAGCGACTGGTCGGCGGCGACGGTGTCACCGGCCTTGACCAGTACTTCGATGATCTTGGCCTTGCCCGCCGAACCGATGTCCGGGACGTGAATGTCCTGAACGCTGTCGGCAACCGGTGCAGCAGGGGCGGCAGCGGCTGGCGCAGGTGCAGCGGCAGGAGCAGCCGCCTGAGCTGGCGCGGCCGCAGCCGGTGCCGCAGCACCTGCCACTTCCAGGTCCAGAATCAGGTCGCCGGTGCCGACTTCGTCGTTGAGCTTGACGCTGATGGCTTTGATCACGCCAGCGGCAGGCGATGGAATTTCCATGCTCGCCTTGTCGGATTCCAGGGTGATCAGCGACTGATCAGCCTCGACGGTGTCGCCGACCTTGACCTGGATCTCGATGATCTGGGCCTTGCCTGCCGAACCGATGTCCGGCACGTGCACTTGCTGAACCGAAGCGGCAGCTGGCGCAGCAGCAGGAGCGGCCGGCGCTGGAGCAGCGGCCGGTTTCTCTGCGGCTTTGGCTGCAGGCGCGGCAGCCGCAGGAGCCGCAGCAGCGGCACCTTCGACTTCCAGCTCCAGCAGTTCGTCGCCTTCTTTCAGGCGGTCGCCCAGCTTCACTTTCAGGCTCTTGATGATACCGGCCTTCGGCGCAGGCACTTCCATGCTCGCCTTGTCCGACTCAAGTGTCAGGATGCTCTGGTCGGCTTCGATACGGTCGCCGACCTTCACAAACAGTTCAATTACTTCACCTTCACCGCTGCCGATGTCAGGTACGCGAATGAGTTCGCTCACAGAATCTCTCCTCAGCAGTCCAGTGGGTTGCGTTTTTCCGGGTTGATACCGAACTTGGCGATGGCTTCAGCCACCACTTTAGGTTCGATGTCACCACGGTCAGCCAGTGCTTCCAGGGCTGCCAACACCACGAAATGACGATCGACTTCGAAGAAGTGACGCAGCTTTTTGCGGCTGTCACTGCGGCCGAAACCGTCGGTGCCCAGGACTTTGAATTCCTTGGACGGGACCCACTGACGAATTTGCTCAGCGAACAGCTTCATGTAGTCGGTAGACGCGATGACCGGACCTTGACGGCCGTTCAGGCACTCTTCGACGTAGCTCAGTTTAGGCTTCTGGCCAGGGTGCAGACGGTTGGTGCGCTCGACGGCCAGGCCATCGCGACGCAGTTCGTTGAAGCTGGTAACGCTCCACACGTCGGCGCCAACGTTGAACTGCTCGCGCAGGATCTTCGCCGCTTCACGGACTTCACGCAGGATGGTGCCGGAGCCCATCAGCTGAACGTGGTGCGCCGCTTCGCGGGTGTCTTCTTCGAGCAGGTACATGCCCTTGATGATGCCTTCCTCGACACCGGCCGGCATGGCTGGCTGCTGGTAGGACTCGTTCATCACGGTGATGTAGTAGAAAACGTCCTGCTGCTCTTCGGTCATCTTCTTCATGCCGTCCTGAATGATCACCGCCAGCTCGTAGCCGTAGGTTGGATCATAGGTGCGGCAGTTCGGGATGGTGGCAGCCAGGATGTGGCTGTGACCGTCTTCGTGTTGCAGGCCTTCGCCGTTCAGCGTGGTCCGGCCGGCGGTGCCGCCGATCAGGAAGCCACGGGTACGGCTGTCGCCGGCAGCCCAGGCCAGGTCGCCGATACGCTGGAAGCCGAACATCGAGTAGAAGATGTAGAACGGCAGCATTGGCTGGTTGTGGCTGGAGTACGAAGTACCGGCAGCGATGAAGGAGCTCATGGCGCCCGCTTCGTTGATGCCTTCTTCGAGGATCTGGCCCTTTTTGTCTTCCTTGTAGAACATCACCTGGTCTTTATCGACTGGCTCGTAGAGCTGGCCGACGGACGAGTAGATGCCCAACTGACGGAACATGCCTTCCATACCGAAGGTACGGGCTTCGTCGGGGATGATCGGAACGATGCGCGGGCCGATTTCCTTGTCCTTGACCAGCTGCGCGAGGATCCGCACGAAGGCCATGGTGGTGGAAATTTCACGGTCGCCCGAGCCGTCGAGGATCGCCTTGAGCGTATCCAGCGATGGCGTCGGTACGCTGAAGCTCTGCGCGCGGCGCTGTGGCACGAAGCCGCCCAGTGCAGTGCGGCGCTCGCTCAGGTAGCGGGCTTCGGCGCTGTTTGGCTCTGGCTTGAAGAACGGCAGGTTTTCCAGCTCGTCGTCTTTGACCGGGATGTCGAAACGATCACGGAACAACTTCAGGCTGTCGACGTCGACTTTCTTGGTGTTGTGCGCAGTGTTTTTCGCTTCGCCGGCACCGGTGCCATAACCTTTGATGGTCTTGGCCAGGATGACGGTCGGTTGTTCTTTGTGGTTGACCGCTTCGTGGTACGCCGCGTAGACCTTGTACGGGTCGTGGCCGCCACGGTTGAGTTTCCAGATCTCGTCGTCGGACAGGTCTGCAACCATCGCCTTGAGTTCTGGCGTGTTGAAGAAGTGTTCACGCACGAATGCGCCGTCTTTGGCTTTGTAGTTCTGGTACTCGCCGTCGATGACTTCGTCCATGCGACGTTGCAGGATACCGTCGACGTCTTTGGCCAGCAGTGGGTCCCAGAAACGGCCCCAGATGACTTTGGTCACATTCCACTGAGCACCGCGGAACACACCTTCGAGTTCCTGGATGATCTTGCCGTTGCCGCGAACCGGGCCGTCGAGGCGCTGCAGGTTGCAGTTGATGACGAAGATCAGGTTGTCGAGCTTCTCGCGGCCAGCCAGCGAGATCGCGCCCAAGGATTCCGGCTCGTCGCACTCGCCGTCGCCCAGGAAGCACCAGACTTTCTGCTTGCCTTCCGGAATGAAGCCACGGGCTTCCAGGTACTTCATGAAGCGCGCCTGGTAGATCGCCTGGATCGGGCCCAGACCCATGGATACAGTCGGGAACTGCCAGAAATCAGGCATCAGCCAAGGGTGCGGGTAGGACGACAGGCCCTGACCGTCCACTTCCTGGCGGAAGTTGTTCATCTGGTCTTCGGTGATGCGGCCTTCCATGAACGCACGGGCGTAAACGCCTGGCGAGGTGTGGCCCTGGAAGTAGATCAGGTCGCCGCCGTGTTCGTCGGTCGGGGCCTGGAAGAAATAGTTGAAGCCGATGTCGTACAGGGTTGCGCTGGAGGCGAAGCTGGAGATGTGACCGCCCAGGTCAGAATCTTTCAGGTTCGTGCGCATCACCATGGCCATCGCGTTCCAGCGTACCAGCGAGCGAATGCGGCGTTCCATGAACAGGTCGCCAGGCATGCGTGCTTCGTGGGTAACGGGAATGGTGTTGCGGTATGGCGTGGTGATGGCGTAAGGCAATTGCGAACCGCTGCGGGTTGCGAGTTCGCCCATACGGGTCATCAGATAGTGAGCACGGTCTTCGCCTTCTTTGTCGAGAACCGATTCCAGGGCGTCCAGCCATTCCTGGGTTTCGACGGGATCGAGGTCTTGCATGGCTTGCTCCAGGGCGGAAAGGCTTCCAGAATCGGTTGCCTGAGTTTGCGACTGGCCTTGTGGGCAGACGATATAAATTCTTGGATTGCCGAGAGGTAGGATTCGGCGGCGTGTAGTTTTACTACAAATCATCGGGCATTTCAGCTATTCGAATGTATATACGAGTAGTAAAACTACAGATGAGCGGCTTGTGACCTCCGGCTACGTTGTGAGAATAATCGTTAAGGTTGGTCTTTTGCCAACCGAAAAAGGTGAAAGCTTGATGCTGCCTGCCAAAAATAAAGAAATTTCAGCTATTTCTAACCTTTGTTCGACAGTCGATCAGGTAGTGCAATTTGAAAATTCACTACATGCAGCCTCCTACACGCCGATCAAGGATAGACCATGAGCCTCCCTACGCTTGCTGAACTGCCCGGCATTCTCCTGCCGTTTGTCACCCGCGCCGAGCAGTCGTTCCGTACGGCCGTCGAGGCTCTTGATGATGATCAAGGCCTGTCCGCCTGGACGCCTGAGCGCTGGGCGCAATTCGCCCGCGTCACCGCCGCCAGCGACTTCGTGATTGAACAGAGCGCACGTGACCCTTTGATGTTGCTGGCGCTGGTGCAGTCCGGTGAGTTGGACCGTGGCTATGCTCCCGGCGAACTGTGCGCGCAGATTGCGGCAGCGGTGAACGCGGCTGAAACCGAAGACGAGCTCGGTCGCGCCCTGCGTCGCCAGCGCACCCGCCATCAAGTGCGGATCATCTGGCGCGACCTGACCCGTCAGGCCGATCTGGTCCAGACCTGCCGCGACCTCTCGGACATGGCCGATGCGAGCATCGATCAGGCCTATCAGTGGTTGTACTCGCGGCATTGCCAGCAGTTCGGCGTGCCCACCGGCCGGCGCAGCGGCGAGCCGCAGCAGATGGTCATCCTCGGCATGGGCAAGCTCGGCGCGGTCGAGCTGAACCTGTCGTCGGACATCGACCTGATCTTCGCCTACCCCGAGGGTGGCGAAACCGTCGGCGTGAAACGCTCGCTGGATAATCAGGAATTTTTCATCCGCCTCGGTCAGCGCGTGATCAAGGCGCTGGACCCGATGACCGTTGACGGCTTTGTGTTCCGCGTCGACATGCGCCTGCGCCCTTACGGTTCGTCGGGTGCGCTGGTGTTGAGCTTCAACGCGCTGGAGCAGTATTACCAGGATCAGGGCCGTGACTGGGAACGCTACGCGATGATCAAGTCGCGGGTGGTGGCCGGCGACCAAGTGGCCGGCGCACAGCTGCAAGACATGCTGCGCCCGTTCGTTTACCGGCGTTACCTGGACTTCTCCGCCATCGAAGCGCTGCGCACGATGAAGCAGCTGATTCAGCAGGAAGTCCGGCGCAAGGGCATGGCCGACAATATCAAGCTCGGCTCCGGCGGCATCCGCGAAGTCGAGTTTATCGCCCAGGCGTTCCAGCTGATCCACGGTGGCCGCGACCTGAGCCTGCAACAACGTCCTCTATTAAAAGTACTGAGCACGCTGGAAGGTCAGGGTTACCTGCCGCCGGCGGTGGTCAGCGAGCTGCGCGAAGGCTACGAATTCCTGCGTTACACCGAGCACGCGATCCAGGCGATTGCCGACCGCCAGACGCAGATGTTGCCGGACGGGGCGCAGGATCAGGCGCGCATTGCCTTTATGTTGGGCTTCGCCGATTGGGACGCCTTTCATGAGCAGCTGATGTATTGGCGCGGTCGCGTGGCCTGGCACTTTGGCCAGGTGATCGCCGACCCTGATGAAGAGGAAGGCACCGAAAGCGAAGTGGTGGTCGGCGGTGAATGGCTGCCATTGTGGGAGGAGGCGCAGGACGAAGAGGCCGCTTGTCGCCAATTGGAGGAGGGCGGTTTCGTCGATGCCACCAAAGCGCTGAAGGCCTTGGCCAGCCTGCGCAGCAGCCCGCAATTGCGCGCGATGCAGCGTTTGGGCCGCGAACGCCTTGATGCGTTCATTCCACGGTTGCTGGCCCAGGCGGTCGAACACGCCAACCCGGATCTGGTGCTGGAGCGCGTGCTGCCACTGGTCGAAGCGGTGGCCCGACGCTCCGCGTACCTGGTGCTGCTGACTGAAAACCCCGGCGCGCTGCGACGTTTGCTGACCTTGTGCGCCGCGAGCCCGTGGATCGCTGAACAGATCACGCGCTTCCCGCTGCTGCTCGACGAATTGCTCAACGAAGGCCGGTTGTTCAAACCGCCCTTGGCGCCGGAACTGGCCGCCGAGTTGCGCGAGCGCCTGACACGAATCCCCGAGGATGACCTCGAACAACAAATGGAAGCCCTGCGCCATTTCAAACTGGCGCACCGCTTGCGCGTCGCCGCGTCGGAAATCGCCGGCAGCCTGCCGTTGATGAAAGTCAGCGATTACCTGACCTGGCTTGCCGAGGCGATCCTCGAACAAGTGCTGGCCCTGGCCTGGCGCCAGACCGTGGCCAAGTACGGCACGCCGCAGCGCACCGATGGCACCTTGTGCGATCCAGGCTTCATCATTGTCGGTTACGGGAAAGTCGGTGGTCTAGAACTCGGGCATGGTTCGGACCTGGACCTGGTGTTCATTCACGATGGCGATCCGCAGGCAGAAACCGACGGGCCGAAACCGATCGACGGCGCGCAATTTTTCACCCGGCTGGGGCAGCGGATCATTCACTTGCTCACGGCCCAGACCAACTCCGGTCAGCTGTATGAGGTGGACATGCGTCTGCGACCATCCGGTGCTTCGGGCCTGTTGGTGAGTTCGCTCGGGGCGTTTGCCCGTTATCAGGAAAACGAAGCCTGGACCTGGGAGCATCAGGCGCTGGTACGGGCGCGGGTGCTGGTGGGCAGTCAGGATGTCGGCCAGGCGTTCGAGAAGGTTCGTGCGGCGATATTGGGCAAAGTTCGGGATTTGCCGACCTTGCGTCAGGAGGTCAGCGAGATGCGCGCGAAGATGCGCGATAACCTTGGCAGCAAGAGCACCGCGGCCGGCACCGGGGCGAATGCCTTCGAAGCCACGGCGCCGTTCGATCTCAAGCAGGACGCGGGAGGTATCGTCGATATTGAATTTATGGTGCAATACGCGGCTCTGGCGTGGTCCGAAACACACCCGCCATTGCTGCGCTGGACCGACAATATCCGCATTCTGGAAGAGCTGGAACACGAAGGGCTGATGCCTGCCGAAGACGCCAGCCTGTTGCGCGAGGCCTATAAAGCCTACCGCTCCGCCGCGCACCGGCAGGCCTTGCAGAAGGACGCCGGGGTGATACCGGGCGACCAGTTCGCGGACGAGCGGCGGCAGGTATTGCGGATCTGGCGCGAGCTGGGACTAAGCTGAAACCGGACAGTGGCAGCACCGAATACCCCTGTAGGAGCAAGCTTGCTCGCGATGGCGGAGTGTCAGTCACCACCAATGCTGGATGTGATGGCCTCATCGCGAGCAAGCTTGCTCCTACAGTAGATCTGCGTTGTTTTGTAAATTGAGGCAGCTAAGCTGCACCGCACTGGATGTGCACCAATACCCAATGTGGGAGCAAACTCCCACAGTAGATCTGCAGTGTTTTGTAGAATTCTCGAGGCGGGGAGGCGTATGCCTCCCCGGTTCGTTTTTGGAAACCACATGAAAATTCTGATCGTTGGGCCCAGTTGGGTCGGTGACATGGTGATGGCGCAGACACTGTTTCAGTGTCTCAAGCAACGCCACCCGCAATGCGAAATCGACGTGCTGGCCCCCGAGTGGAGCCGGCCGATTCTTGAGCGCATGCCCGAAGTTCGCCAGGCCTTGAGCTTTCCGCTCGGCCACGGCGCGCTGGAACTGGCGACGCGTCGGCGCATCGGCAAATCCCTGGCCGGTCAGTACGACCAGGCGATCCTGCTGCCCAATTCCCTGAAGTCGGCGCTGGTGCCGTTCTTCGCCGGTATCCCGAAACGCACCGGCTGGCGTGGCGAATTTCGCTACGGCTTGCTCAATGACGTGCGCACGCTGGACAAAGAACGTTACCCGCTGATGATCGAGCGCTTCATGGCGCTGGCGTACGAGCCCGGCCTTGATCTGCCGAAACCGTATCCGCGCCCGAGCTTGCAGATCGATCCGGTCACCCGTGAAGCGGCGCTGGCCAAATTCGGCCTGAGCCTCGACCGTCCGGTGTTGGCGCTGTGCCCCGGGGCCGAGTTTGGCGAGTCCAAGCGCTGGCCGTCCGAGCATTACGCCCAGGTCGCCGAAGCGAAGATTCGCGAAGGCTGGCAAGTCTGGCTGTTCGGTTCGAAAAACGATCACGCCGTTGGCGAAGACATTCGCGCGCGGTTGATTCCCGGCCTGCGTGAAGAGTCGGTGAACCTCAGCGGTGGCACGTCCCTGGCCGAGGCTATCGACCTGATGTCCTGCGCGGACTCGGTGGTGTCCAACGATTCCGGTCTGATGCACGTCGCCGCGGCACTCAATCGCCCGTTGGTGGCGGTGTACGGCTCGACGTCGCCGGGCTTCACGCCGCCGCTGGCCGAACATGTCGAGATCGTGCGCCTGGGTATCGAATGCAGCCCGTGCTTTGATCGCACGTGCCGCTTTGGTCATTACAACTGCCTGCGCCAGCTGATGCCGCAAGCAGTGAACGAAGCCTTGCAGCGGTTGCAGGGCACTGTGGTCGAGGTCAAATAGTTTGCGGGTTCTGCTGATCAAGACTTCTTCGCTGGGCGACGTGATTCATGCGTTGCCGGCGTTGACCGACGCATCCCGGGCGATTCCCGGCATCACGTTCGACTGGGTGGTGGAAGAAGGTTTCGCCGAGATCCCGACCTGGCACCCGGCCGTGGGCAAGGTGATTCCGGTGGCGATCCGTCGCTGGCGCAAGAACATCTGGCAAACCATCAAGAGTGGCGAGTGGAAGCGCTTCAAGCAAAGCGTTCGCGCCACGAAATATGATCTGGTGATTGACGCGCAAGGCCTGTTGAAAAGCGCCTTGCTGACCCGCTACGTCAAGGCGCCGGTGGCGGGCCTGGATAAAGGTTCGGCGCGGGAGCCGATCGCTGCGCGTTTCTATGATCGGCGCCTGGCGGTCGCCCGTGGTCAACACGCGGTGGAACGAGTGCGTCAGCTGTTCGCCATCGCCTTGGGCTACGACTTGCCAAAAGGTCTGGGCGATTACGGCCTGAACGTCGAGCGCCTGGTGGAATTGCCGCGCAAGAATCCTTACGTGCTGTTCCTGCACGGCACCACCTGGGACACCAAACACTGGCCTGAAGCCTATTGGCGCGAACTGGCCGAGCGCGTTGGCTATCTGGGCGTCGGCGTGAAGCTGGCGTGGGGCAGTCCGGCCGAGAAGGCCCGGGCCGAACGCATCGCCAAAGACATGCGTCACGTTGAAGTGCTGCCCAAGTTGAACCTGGCGGGCATCGGCAAAGTGCTGGCCGGTGCGCAAGCGTGCGTGGCGGTGGACACCGGTCTCGGTCACCTCGCGGCCGCACTCGATGTGCCAACGCTGTCGCTGTTCGGTCCGACCAACCCTGGCCTGACCGGCGCGTATGGCAAGGCACAGATTCACATGGCCAGCGATTTCCCCTGCGCACCCTGCCTGCAAAAGAAATGCACCTATCAACCGACGGCCGAAGATGCCCGCCGGTTTGACCTGAAGCGCGAGTCGCCGCTGTGCTTCACGCGTTTGAATCCCGAGCGTGTCGCGACCCGACTGAGCACGTTGTTACTGGCTGAGGAGCTGCGCTGATGCAATTGGCATTCGTCTTGTACAAGTACTTTCCGTTCGGGGGCTTGCAGCGCGATTTCATGCGCATTGCCCTGGAATGCCAGCAGCGCGGTCATCAGATTCGTGTCTACACGCTGATCTGGGAGGGCGATATCCCGCCGGGTTTCGAAGTGCTGGTGGCGCCGGTCAAGGCGTTCTTCAATCATCGTCGCAACGAGAAACTCAGCGAGTGGATGGAGGCCGATCTGGCCAAGCGTCCGGTGGACCGTCTGATCGGTTTCAACAAAATGCCAGGCCTGGACGTCTACTACGCCGCCGACGGCTGCTTCGAAGACAAGGCGCAGAACCTGCGCAACTCGCTGTACCGTCGTTGGGGCCGCTACCGGCACTTCGCCGAGTACGAGCGTGCGGTGTTCGCCAAGGACGCCAAGACTGAAGTGCTTATGATCTCCGAAGTCCAGCAGCCGCTGTTCATCAAGCATTACGACACGCCGCTGGAGCGCTTCCATTTGCTGCCGCCGGGCATTTCTCAGGACCGTCGCGCGCCACCGAATGCGGCTGAGATTCGTGCCGGGTTCCGTCGTGAATTCAACTTGCAGGACGACGAGTTGTTGCTGGTGCAGATCGGCTCCGGGTTCAAGACCAAGGGCGTGGATCGCAGCCTCAAGGCACTGGCCGCATTGCCCGCTGACCTGAAGAAACGCACCCGGCTGTTTGTAATTGGCCAGGATGACCCCAAGTTATTCCAGGTGCAGAGCGCCACCTTGGGGCTCGGTGACAACGTGACGTTCCTCAAGGGGCGCAGCGATATCCCGCGTTTTCTGCTGGGTGCCGACCTGTTGATCCACCCGGCGTACAACGAAAACACCGGGACCGTGTTGCTCGAAGCCCTGGTGGCCGGGTTGCCGGTACTGGTCAGCGCCGTGTGCGGTTACGCTCATTACATCGCCGAGGCCGACGCCGGCCTGGTGCTGGATGAACCCTTCGATCAGGCGCAACTGACGCAATACCTGACCAGCATGTTGAACGACGCTCAAGCACGGGCGGCCTGGAGCCGCAACGGTCTGGCCTTCGCCGAAACGGCCGACCTCTACAGCATGCCGCAACACGCGGCCGATGTGATTCTGGCGGAGCACGCTAAATGAAGTTGATGCTGGCTGAACCGTTCAAGAGCCTTTGGGCCGGACGCGACCCGTTCGCCGAAGTCGAAGGCTTGCAGGGCGAGGTTTATCGCGAGCTGGAAGCGCGCCGGACCTTGCGCACCGAAGTGAACGGCCATGGTTTTTTCGTGAAGATCCACCGTGGCATTGGCTGGGGCGAGATCTTCAAGAACCTGCTGACCGCCAAACTGCCGGTGCTCGGTGCGGGCCAGGAGTGGAAAGCCATTCAGCGCCTGCAGGAAGTTGGTGTACCGACCATGACCGCCGTCGCCTACGGTGAAAAGGGCAGCAACCCGGCGGACCAGCATTCGTTCATCGTTACCGAAGAGCTGGCGCCGACCGTCAGCCTCGAAGATTTCAGTATCGACTGGGTCAAGCAACCGCCGGAGCCCAAACTCAAGCGCGCGCTGATCGCCGAAGTCGCGCGCATGACCGGCATGATGCACCGCGCCGGGGTCAACCATCGCGACTGCTACATCTGCCACTTCCTGTTGCATACCGATAAACCGGTGACCGCCGACGATTTCAAACTTTCGGTGATCGACCTGCACCGCGCCCAGACCCGCCCGACGATTACCCAGCGCTGGCGTAACAAGGATCTGGCGGCTCTGTACTTCTCGGCCCTGGACATCGGCTTGACCCAGCGCGACAAATTGCGTTTCCTCAAGGGCTACTTCCAGCAACCGCTGCGCCAGGTTCTGTCGGAAGAAGCGGGGCTGCTCGCCTGGCTGGAAGGCAAGGCCAACAAACTCTACGACCGTAAACAGCGATACGGGGATGCGCTCTGATGTCGGGCTGGAAACTGGAACCTGCTTATAGCGAGCTGGCAGAAGATTTCGGCAGCCTCGAAGCGGTGTTTGCGCTTAAGGGCGAGCGACTGACTCACGACCCATTGTCCGAAGTCATCCGCGTCAATCGCAATGGCGTCAACTATTACGTCAAGCGTTACGTCGGCGCGGGCAAGGGCTTGCGCCGTTATCTGGGCAAGCCGCGGGTGAAAATGGAGTGGCAGAACCTCAAGCGCTTCGCCAAATGGGGCATTCCCACTGCTGAAGTGGTGGCCTGGGGCCTGGAGCGGCGCGGTGCGGCGTACGCTCGCGGGGCGATGATTACCCTTGAACTGCCGCAAACCGTGGACCTGTCCATCCTGGCTGAACGGCATGATCCGAAATTGGCGGACCGCGCCTGGGTCGATCATGTCAGTCGGCAATTGGCCGGTTACACCCGGACCATGCACGACCACCGCTTCACCCATAACGATCTGAAGTGGCGCAACCTGTTGATCGACGACCAGGCCCGGCTGTTCCTGATCGATTGCCCCAACGGTAATTTCTGGCGCGGCTTCTGGCTCAAGTACCGTATCACCAAGGATCTGGCGTGCCTGGACAAGGTCGCCAAGTATCAGCTGTCGGCGACTCAACGCCTGCGCTTTTACCTGCAATACAGCCAACGGACACGACTCAATGCCGCCGACAAAAAACGGATCCGGCACGTGGTTAGATTTTTCGAGGGACGCGAATGACTGATTTTCTGGCTGCTGAAGACCGTGCGCTACTGGAGCGCCACGGCCTCGGCAACTTCGATGCGCTTTGGGCCAGGCAGCTTGATGCTGTGGATGAGCCCAACACCGTGCGCGGTGGCTGGAGCAGCGTGTTTCGGCTGGATCTTGAAGGTCACGGCTTCTACCTCAAGCGGCAAAGCAACTACCAGATGCGCACGTTGCATGCGCCGTTTGGCGAACCCAGTTTTGCCCGGGAATTTCGCAACATCAGTCGTTATGAAAAGCTTGGCATTCCGGCGCTGAAAGCGGCGTTCTTCGGTGAGCGCAAAGTCGAGGGCGAAGTCAGGGCGATTCTGCTGACCCGTGCGCTGGACGGTTGGGATGACCTGGATTCGCTGTTGCAGCGCTGGTCGGAGTTAAGTGGCGCGCAGCACTCGGCGATTTTGCAGGCGTGTGGCGAGCTGGCTCGGCGCCTGCACGCGGCGCGTCAGGTTCATGGCTGCTTCTATCCCAAACACATTTTTCTGCGGGCCACGGGCGACGGTTACCAGGCCCAATTGATCGACCTGGAGAAAACCCGGCCGCTGCTGTGGGGCCGACGTGACCGGGTCAAGGATCTGGAGCCGTTGACGCGGCGGGCGCCCGAGTGGAGCGATGCGCAGGTACGTGAATTGCTGGCCGCTTACCTGGATCAATCGCAGGACAGTTCGCTGATCGACAGCTGGCTGGCGCGACTGACCGCGCGGCGCAGCCACAAGGAGGCGCGCTGATGCGTTTGTCCGAACTGAAAAACACCGGCCGTAGCCCGGCTCTGCCGCTGAGCGTTTCACTGGCCGATGCCGCCGGTCCTGCCGAGTTGCAATTGTTGAGTCTGTTGCGGGTGTTGCCGGGCCAGCGTTATGTCGGCGCCGGTGTCTGGCGTGGCCGTCCGGTGCTGGCCAAGTTGTTGGTCGGCACCAAGGCGGCCCGGCATTTTCAGCGAGAACTGGACGGTGTGCGCTTGCTCGCCGCTCAAGGTCTGACCACGCCGCAGCTGCTGGCCGACGGCTTGAAGGACGGCGAGGGCGGCTGGCTGCTGTTCGATTTCCTTGAAGGCGCCGAGAGCCTGGGGGATACCTGGAAACAGGTCGAGCACTTGCCGGTGCTCGCGGATGGGCAAGGGGCCGTGTTGGCCGAGGCGTTGGGCGCGATCGGCCAGATGCACCGCAAAGGGCTGTGGCAGGAAGACCTGCACCTGGACAACCTGCTGCGCCAGGGCGGTCGACTGTATCTGATCGACGGCGCCGGGATCTGTAGCGAAACCCCCGGCCAGCCATTGTCGCGGCAGAAAGTCCTGGAAAACCTCGGGGTGTTTTTCGCCCAGTTGCCCAAGGCGCTGGAGCCTTTCACCGAAGAATTGCTGGTCTATTACCTGCTGAGCAATGGCGAGCATGCCTTGCCCATGGAAGCGTTGCAGAAACAGATCGACAAGGTCCGCAGCTGGCGCCTGAAAGACTTCCTGATCAAGGTCGGACGCGAATGCACGCTGTTCAGTGTGCAGCGCGGGGCCTTCGGGTTGCGGGCGATTCGTCGCGAGGAAGAAGCGGCGATGTTGCCGGTGCTGGAACGGGCCGATGCATTGCTCGATCAGGGCCATCTGTACAAGACCGGCGGCGCGGCGAGTGTCGGAAAAGTCGCGGTGGACGGTCGGACGCTGGTAATCAAACGCTACAACATCAAAGGCTTTGCCCACTGGCTCAAGCGCTTCTGGCGCCCGAGCCGTGCCTGGCACTCATGGCGCGAAGGCAATCGGCTGGCATTCCTCGGTATCGCCACGCCGAAACCGCTGGCCGTGCTGGAAAAACGTTTTCTCTGGTTGCGCAGCCGGGCGTATCTGGTGACCGAGCATTTGCCGGGCCCGGACATCATCGAGCGGTTTGCGCCGTACGTTGAAAGCGGTGAAGCGCCCGAGGCAGAGCTGGTGGCACTGGATCAGTTGTTTGCAGAACTGATTCGCGAGCGGATCAGTCATGGCGACTTCAAGGGCCACAACCTGTTCTGGCAGGAAGATCGCTGGGCGCTGATCGATCTGGACGCGATGCGTCAGCACGGCTCGCTCGCCAGCTTCGCCCCGGCGTATGCGCGGGACCGGGCGCGGTTCATGCGCAATTGGCCTGAGAGCAGCGCGCTGTATCAGGTTATCGATCAGCGGCTGCCCAAAGAAATCGCCAGCGCTGCCTGAATCGGACCTTCGGTCCTATCGTCGGAACGCCGCCCGGAGCCGGCTCGCTCCCACATTGGATTTGTGTTCACAGTAAATCAATTGTGGGAGCGAGCCTGCTCGCGATGGGGCCGGCACAGCCACCGGAGATCAGGCGGACAAGTTCTTATGAAATGTCCTACATGATCCCCAGACCCCATGAACTGTGCCCTGAATAGCCGCAATGCTAGTTTGCCTGACGTTCATGGAGGGCAAATCTTGACGATCAAAACGGCTGTTCTGCTCGGCACATTCTCACTGGCGCTATCTGGCTGCGGCACCGCCGTCACCGTCCTGCAAAATGACGAAGACGCGGCGCGTGACCTGCGCAAACAAAAAACCTACTGCCAGTCCATCCCGCGAATCTACAGCGGGATGGCCTACGATTTTTGTGTGCTGAATGCACCGCCGGACCCCACGGGTTTTCTTGTACCACTGGTTTTGCTGGACCTGGCGTTGTCCGGTGCACTGGACACCGTTGCCTTGCCGTACACGATTTACCGGCAGGGGACCGATGGCAATCTCAGGATTTACTGGCGGCCGGGGCGCGGATGATCCTGGCCGTGCGTCCTGGCCTTGGGTCATGTTTACGCCGCTGATAACCGTAGGGTCATTCCCGGCATGTTTACGCTATAATCCCGCCCTTTAGCTGTCTCTCGCCCCTTGCGAGGGCACATTAATTTTTGAGGCGCGTTGCGCCTGCATGCAGACTAAAGAGGCTAGACCCCTGTGGCATTGACGATTCTTGGCCTGTCCGGCGCCCTTAGCCATGATCCTTCCGCAGCCTTGTACATCGACGGCAAGCTGGTCGCGGCGGCTGAAGAAGAGCGCTTTGTGCGCGATAAACATGCAAAGAACCGCATGCCATACGAATCGGCGAAGTTCTGCCTCGAGCAGGCGGGCATCAAGCCGTCCGACGTTGACGTGGTTGCGATTCCGTTCGCGCCGATCAGCCTGTTCGGCAAGGCACGCTGGCACTACGCCAAGCGTTACTGGTACGCCCCGGACCGCGCCCTCGACGCGATCCTGATGGGCAACCGTCGCTACAAGCGCTATCGCAACAAGATCGTCTGGTGCCTGGAGCAACTGGGCTTCGACCCGAAGAAAATCAAGATCGAGCCCGTCGAGCATCACCTGGCTCACGCTTCCAGCGCTTACCACTGCTCCGGTTTCAAAGAGAAAACCGCGATCCTCGGCATCGACGGCAAGGGTGAGTACGCCACGACCTTCTTCGGTTACGGCGAAAACGGCAAGATCCACAAGATCAAGGAATTCTTCGATCCGGATTCCCTCGGCGGCCTGTACGGTGCGATCACCGAGTTCCTCGGTTTCGAGATGCTCGACGGCGAGTTCAAGGTCATGGGCATGGCGCCGTACGGCGACGCCAGCAAGTACGACTTCTCCCGCCTGGCCTCGTTCGAGAACGGCGAGCTGGTGATCAACACCGACTACGCCAACGTCATCGGCCTGCGCCGTTATAAAGAGAAGGGCAAGGGTTTCTACTTCTCGCCGAAGCTGATCGAGTGGCTGGGTCCCAAGCGCGAAGGCGACATCGCCGACGA
Organism: Pseudomonas sp. BF-RE-21; assembly: GCF_019947305.1. Taxonomy (NCBI): domain Bacteria; kingdom Pseudomonadati; phylum Pseudomonadota; class Gammaproteobacteria; order Pseudomonadales; family Pseudomonadaceae; genus Pseudomonas; species Pseudomonas sp. BF-RE-21. The sequence continues at coordinate 46,108 of NZ_JAGYGF010000029.1, forward strand.
GCCGTACATCCACTACGCCGCGAGCATGCAAGCGCTGTTCGAGAAACTGGCGTTGCAGATGATCGACCATTACCTGGGCGACGTACTCAAGGAAACCGGCAAGCTGGCCTTCGCCGGCGGCTGTGCGTTGAACGTCAAGCTCAACCAGAAAATCATCGCCCGTGACGACGTCAAAGAGCTGTTCGTCCAGCCTGCGTCCGGCGATGCCGGCACTGCGGTCGGCGCGGCGGCTTACGTGTCTCACGCCCGTGGCGTGCCGGTCGAGAAGATGGAACACGTCTACCTCGGCCCGTCGTACAGCAACGAAGACGTGCTGGCAGCATGCGCCCGTCACCCGAGCAAGCCGGTATGGCGCAAGCTCGATAACATGCCGGAAAACATTGCCAAAATCATGGTCGATGGCAACCCGGTTGCGTGGTTCCAGGGTCGCATGGAGTTCGGTCCGCGTGCCTTGGGCGGTCGTTCGATAATCGGTTGCCCGAGCGCGACCGGCGTGGCTGACCGCATCAACCACCAGATCAAGTTCCGCGAGCGCTGGAGGCCTTTCTGCCCGTCGATGCTCGACACCGTCGCACCGCAGATGATCAAGATCGATCACCCGGCGCCGTTCATGACCTTCACCTTCGAAGTGGCTGAAGAGTGGAAAACCCGCGTGCCGGAAGTCGTCCACGAAGACGGCACGTCCCGGGCCCAGGTGCTCAAGCGCGAATACAACCCGCGCTACTACGACATGATGAAGGCGCTGGAAGTGCTGACCGGCAACGGCGTGTCGCTGAACACTTCGCTCAACCGTCGTGGCGAGCCGATGATCTGCTCGCCAACGGATGCCCTGAACATGTTCTTCGGCTCCGACCTGCAGTATCTGATCATGGAAGACATCCTGGTGGTCAAAGAGGGCGCGGACGCATATGACACGCTCGGCTGAACGCCATGTGCTGCAGTTCTGTCACGGCTATGACGGGCCGTTTCTGGACTGCGCCCGGCAGTACGCCAGCCTGTTCGCGGGGACCGGATATCGAGTGACCACGGTGTTTCTGACCGGGGTTGCAGACAGCGAGGTTGCCGCGGGCTGTGCTTCCGATGAAGTGTTGTTCATGGAATACAGCTCCAAGGCCATTCGTGGCCTGAAGCTGGGTGCCATCGGCGATCTGCGCAAGATCGCCGCTTCGCGCAACTTCAGCTTCTGCATCGCTCATCGTTTCAAGCCGATCTACATCGCCTTGTTGGGCACTTCGTTGCCGGTCATCGGTGTGCATCATGCGTTTGATGACTACAAGCGCGGCACTCGCAAGCTCTTCGCCCATATTTTCCGCAAGCGCCTGAGCCTGCTCGGGGTTTCCGACGCGGTGCGCGATGACATGCGCGGTTGCTTGCCGAAATGGCCGGCCGGGCGGATTCAGACACTCTATAACCGCATCGATGTGCAAACCTTGCAAGACAGCCAGGTGTCCGCTCGTGAAGCCCGGGAAACCTTGGGGTTGTCGATGGATGCCTGGGTTGTCGGCAACGTCGGGCGGCTGCATCCGGACAAGGATCAGGCCACGTTGCTGGAAGGTTTTGCGACGGCTCTGCCGGGTTTGCCGGCTAACAGCCAACTGGTCATTTTGGGTACCGGTCGGCTGGAGCAGGACCTCAAGGCCCAGGCCCGCGAGTTGGGCATTGGCGATCGCGTACTGTTCCTTGGGCAGGTGCCCGAGGCTCGGCGTTATTTCCGTGCCTTCGATGTGTTTGCCCTGAGTTCCGATCACGAGCCGTTCGGCATGGTGTTGCTGGAGGCCATGGCTGCCGGCGTGCCGTTGCTCGCCACGGCGTGTGGCGGCGCGAAGGAAGTGGTGGAAGGCGTTGGCATTCTGTTCCCGTTGGGCGATGCCGGGCACCTGGCTCAAGGGCTGCACCATCTGGCCGCAATGGATGAGCAACAACGTCGCCAGTGCGCCGAGCTGATGCTCGACCGCCTGCGTGAGCGCTTCTCCGACCGTGCCGTACGCGATGCTTTCTGGCGTTTGCCACACGTTACCGAACTGGCGCCGAGGGGCTGATGCTCAACCGACTACAAGGCTGGCGCGAGCGTGGCTGGGCGGTGGTCGATGCCTCGACATACGCCGAGGCCTGGCACCGTTATGGCGGCAGCGTCGCGACGCATCCGATGGTCGTCGAACGACTGGCTCATTTGGCCGGCATTCCCGTGCGCTATCTGGCCTGGGCGCAAAACGGTGACGTCCAGGCAGCCATCCCGACCTGGGGGCGCGACCTTGCCTTGTCCAAGGACGTGCTCAAGCGCAACGGTAAAAAAGGCCTGTTCGACCTCGGCAATGCCGAGCTCATCCTGCCAGCCGCTGCTGATACCCAAGCGCCCCTGCGCCATCGCGCCCGTTATCTGTCAGCACTGAATGAAGGCCGCTTCGCAGGCATCAGGTTGCAGGCTGAACAATTGGCCATGGCCCGCACTCCGGAAGAGCTGTCGAAGAAGTTTCGCTACAACCAGCGCCGCGAATTGCGCTTGCTGGAGGAGGCGGGCGGCGTGGTGCGGCCGGTCAGCGAGTTTTCCAGCCGAGAACTGGCCGCGATTTATTGCGACCTGTTTCAGCGTCGCTGGGGCTTTGCGGCCACCGGCGCCGAGCGCATGGGCGAAGTGATCGAGTTGCTGCGTGATTTGTTGATCGGTTCGGTGATTTTCCTCAACGACGCGCCGATCGCGATTCAGCTGGTTTACCGTGTCGAAGCGCCGCAATGGATCAGTGTCGAGTACATCAATGGTGGCGTGGACCCGCAAACCCGTGAATTCAGCCCTGGCAGCGTGCTGAGCTTTCTCAATACGCAAAGTGCCTGGGAGCATGCGCGAGCGCTGGACAAGCCCCTGCGCTTCTCCTTCGGTCGCGCCGATCGTGAATACAAGGATCGCTGGTGCAATCCTGTGCCAGTCTTCACCGTATGAGCCAATCCATGAGCCGTAAACAGCAATTGCTCAAGCGCCATCGGCGCCAGAAACGCATCGGCCTGCTGGTCGCGCTGGTGCTGTTGATTGCCATCGGCGTGCTGGTGGCCTGGTGGTTGCCGCTGATTCTGGCGGTCCTGGGCTGGATCGCTCACGAAGCATGGTTTGCCGACCATTTGTTTTATTCGCCCAAAGACGATTACGAGTACAGCTTCCCGCCCTATACCCAACAACCCAAGGTTCACCTGGACGGTGAGCATTTGCGGCTGGATGACGGCGTCATGCTGGTGGACGACGCGACCCTGGTGCTGGCGTTACGGATCAAAAGCACCTGGCTGGGGCGCTTTCTCGATCCAATAGTGGAGCTGTCGGGTGGCGACAGTCCGGACCGGCAAGTCTTTGAGCGTGGTGTGAGCGGTCTGCGTTACCTCAATCTCAGCGGCCAGGCGCAGGTTCTGTCCAAAGGCGAGTTGCGTTTGCGCGGGCGTTTCTGCCGATTGCTCGGCGAACCGGTACTTTGGGCGTTCGAACATCCGGATTACAGCAATCGGCGGGTGATGGTGATCGCGCCCCATGCCGACGATGCCGAATTGGCCGCGTTCGGCTTGTACAGCAGTGCCAGCGAAAGCTGGATCGTGACCTTGACCGCCGGTGAAATCGAGGCCGAACACTATCAGCAGATGGGGCTCAAAGGCGTCGAAGCATCCCGCTTGAAAGGTTCGCTTCGCGCCTGGGACAGTATCAGCGTGCCATTGTGGGGCGGCGTACCTCAGGAGCGCTGTGTCCAGCTGGGCTACTTCTGTCTGCAGTTGCCTGCCATGCAAAACGCGCCGGCCGAGGCCGTGTTGTCCCGCGAGGCGCAACTGGGCGATACCCGTTATTTTCGCCGATTCAATCCGTTCGCCCTGGGCAGTGACGTGGATGGCGTGCCGTCCTGGAACAACCTGCTGGCCGACCTGAAAGAGCTGATCGAGCGCATTCAGCCCCAGGTCATTGTCTTGCCGCATCCGCGCTTTGACCCGCACCCGGACCACCTGTGTTCGCAACAAGCAGTGATGCAGGCGCTGGGCGGTACAGCCTGGCAGCCCGAGACTTTGTTGCATTACGCCAATCACCTGCACGATAACGATCGCTGGCCAATGGGCGATGCCGGTGCGGGTGTGGCGATGCCTCCGCAGATCAGTGCCGAAGAGCCATTGCGCCCCTGGTCGCTTTGCCTGTCGACCGAAAAACAGTGGCACAAGGCCATGTCGTTGGGCATGATGCACGACCTTCAGCCGCGACTTCCCCTCAAGCGTTTACTCCGCCGGGCGATACAACGTTGCCTGGCTGCCAGGCAATGGCCGGCTTTCGGCGAAAACGAGTTCTTCCGTAAAGCGGTGCGACGCCATGAATTATTCTGGGTCCATGAGCTGTCGGGAAAGAGAGAGACCAATTGAAAGTTCTGTTTCTGGTGCAGAAAGAGCAGCGAGCGATCCTCGACCGGCTGTATGACGGTATCGCTGAGCAGTGCGAGTGTGACAAGCGCGAATTGACCAGTGAGGAACAGGACGACTTGCGTGGCTACTTTCGCAAGCACGTAGATGTCTCTCGCTATGACCGGATCGTGTTCTTCCTGCGCTTCAAAAAAGAAATCAGACAGGTGAGGTTCATACAGACCCTGCCCAATCTGGTTATTCTGGAACACGATGCGTACCAGAATTACATTCCGTGCAAGTACACCGGAAAGTTCAGCGCCCATTACCGCAAGTTGCCCTGGGCGCGGGTGATCAGCTCGGGTTACATGGTCAGCCAGCGCCTGTGCGATGAAGGCTTTGACGCGCATTTCGTGCCCAAGGGCTACGATCAGGCGCTGTTGCAGAACCGTCAGCGTGAACGTGACATCGAACTGGGTTTCGTCGGCAGCCTGAACAGTGTTGCCTATGCCGGACGCAGGGCGATGCTCGAGTCCGTGGCCGAAGTCGAAAACCTGCTGATCACGCGCACCAAGTCGGGTGAGGAATACTGCGAGACGTTGAGCCGGATCCGTTATTTCGTGAGTGCCGATGTCGGCATGGGCGAATACATGATCAAGAATTTCGAGGCTATGGCCTGTGGTTGTGTGTTGTTTGCTTACGATCAGGGCGAAGAAGAGAATCGCGCATTGGGTTTTGTCGATATGCACAACATTGTGCTTTATCGAACGCGCGATGAATTGAGGGAAAAACTCGCGGTGTTGCGTGAGTCCCCGCAACTGACCGAGTCCATTTCATTGGCCGGGCAGGCTCTGGTAGAGCAGCGTTACACCTTCCGCGCCGTTGGGCATGCGATTGTCGACGCCCTGCGCGCGCCGCTACGCGAGCACGTTCCGCTGGGCTGGAAAGAAAAAATACGCTTAACGCTCGGGCTGTGAAGCCGGCGGTCAAACCACTAATGGAGCGGTGTAAATAAATGCTGTTCAGCGAGACTAGCGACATTTCGGTCGTCATCACCAGTTGCGGTCGCTTCGATTTGTTGAAGCGAACCCTGGAGACGTTTGACCGGTTCAATACGGCTCCCATCCGCAAGGTATTCATTACCGAGGACTCCGGCGACAGCGCCGTCGAGGCCTGCATTCCGGAGCACTGGCGGGCGCATACCCGGTTCTTCATCAACAATCCGCGACTGGGCCAGCTACGATCCATCGATGCGGCCTATGCCGAGGTGCAGACCTCGTGGATTTTCCACTGCGAAGATGACTGGGACTTCTACCGCGAAGGCTTTATCGAAGAGTCCCAATGCTTGCTGGAAGAAGATCCGCAAGCCTTGCAGGTGTGGCTGCGCAGCTTCAATCATGACCTCAAGGTTCACAGTCCTTATGTGTTTTTGAACGAGCGCAAAGTCAGCCACGGCATTCCTTTCTATGTGCTGGGCTCGCACAAGGCCGACTGGCAGGGCTTCTCCCTGAACCCGGGCTTGCGACGCCGTGCCGATTACCTGATTCATGCACCGTACTCCGCTTTTTCCGGAGAGAAAGACCTGTCGCGCCTGTATGCCGGCGAAAACCGCTATGCGCTGATTCTGGAGAACGACGCGGTACTGCACACCGGTTTCGGTGAGCACGTGGTGGTTCCACAGGAGCGGCAAAACAAGTTAAGGCGTAAACGTCTCGATCGAATCAAGCTGGTCGTGGCCCTGATTCTTGGTGTGGCAATAGGTTGGGTAGTCAATGGAATTTAGCGGCATGAAGCCAGGAAAAATCACCATCACGTCGTACTTCGGGGCAGCACTTTGCTTGTTCCTGTTGAGTTTTGTGGTGGGCTGGTCTTCGAAGTGGACCAACAACCTGTATTACGGCCTGATGGTTTTGCCTGGGCTGGTCTTTCTGGTCAAGGAGCGCGGGGCAGGCCTGTTCAAGCTCCCGTTGGCGCTGGGGTGGCTGGCTTTCCTGTTGTGGTTTCTGGTTCCGGCGACGATTGCCGGACATGCGCAGTTCTTCAAGCACATTTTCTATGTGCTGATGTTCGTGATGGTCGTGGGCGCCCTCACCAATCCACAGTTTTTCCGCAGCTCGGCCTTCGTTCGTGCGCAGTTCTGGGTCCTGACGTTGTACGTGTTCAGTTCGGCGATCTACGCCTGGGTGACCGGTGAGTATGCCGTCGGCATCCGTGTCGGACTGCTTCCAGGGCGTCTGGAAAATGTCATCTATGCCAGTATCTGGCTGTTCTGCGCATTGGGGCTGGCGCTGCCGATGTGGGTCAAGGAGCGGAGGCTGATCGAAGGTGGCCTGGCTGTCTTCCTGGCGGTGTTCGCCGTGGTCTTTGTCATGCAGACACGCACCGCGTTGGTGGGCGGAGCCTTCCTGCTGGGCGCCTGGCTGCTTTACGCGCTTTACAAGAAGCCGCGGCTGGTGGGCAGTGCGATGGCGGTTGGCCTGGTGATTCTCGGTCTGTTGTTCTGGATGGTGCACAACGAGCTTTGGTTCCTGTCCCTGTGGAACCGGGGTGATTCGTACCGCATCGAAATCTTCCACATCATGATCGGCGAGTGGCGCAACTGCGGTTGGGCGCTGGGCTGCGGCATCGGTTTCCATACTGAACAGTTGCTCGATGGCACGATGCCGATCCAGCATCCGCACAATATCTTCGTGGCCATGGGGCTTTACGGCGGTGCGGTGGCGTTGCTGCTGTTTGTCGGGTTGATGGTGGCTTCGCTGTGGCAAGCCTGGCGTCTGCGCGATGCGTGGGGTGTTTACCTGGCGTGTGCGTTGGTGATGCTGAACTTCGATGGAAGTTTGCTGATCGGCAACCCGGACGAGTTGTGGCCACTGGTGTTGCTGCCTTCGGCGATGATTCTCTCGCGTGTATTGAAAGCGCGACGCCAGGCACTGGCGTAATGCCTGACCTTCGCCTCCTCCCCGGAGGCGAAGGTGTCCAGATCATTTTTGCAGGGCGATGCTCAGTTCTTCCGCAGAGCAAACGCTCTGGGTCTGGCCATAATTCTGCATGAACACCTCACCGCGATCGTCGAGCAACCACTGGCGATCCTGCGGGTAACGCACCATATGCTTGAAGTTGCGCAGCCGCAGGGTCTTGCGCAGCGGACGGCGATAGACCCGCATATCGGCAATGTCGATCAAACCCAATTGATGCTCGGGCGTCAGCACGATGTTGCCCAGGTGCGCCGAGCGGAAATAGATCCCGCGCTCATGCAGGGTCGCCATGAAGGCCCCCAACTGGCCGCGCAGCGGATCAGCGTCGCCTTCGTCGTCCAGCAACTGGCGCAGGGTCTGACCCGGTAACGGATCGTAGTGCACGGCATCGCGCTCGATACTCGCGATGCGGTAGACCTGACGAATCGACGGGCAGGGAATGTGCCGTTCACGCAATGCATCACAATTGTCGGCAAAACGTTTGGCGTACGGATACCAGGCGGCCGACGTCAACAGACGCTTGCGGCGGAACAGCTTGAGGATCGAGCCGTCCGTCAACCGCAGCACCTTGTCTCCCGAACCATCCGCTTCAAGGACTTGTGCACCCTCGCGCAGGGCGAGGTATCGGGTGTGGTCAAGCGCTTGCATCAATACTCCGGGGTCGACGCCGTGAGGCATGGATAGCCGGCCATATTACCGCAGCTCAGCGACTAAAATGGCCTGTGTTACACTCGCGGGCTCTTTTCTCATACAACGGGTTCTCATGACTAGCCCTGATTCGCCTGCGCCGTCGAGCTTGAAGATTTACCTGCGCCTGCTGTCGTATGTGCGCCCGTACTGGGGCCTGTTTGCCATCAGTATCATTGGCTTCGTGATTTTTGCCTCGACACAGCCGATGCTGGCCGGGATTCTCAAATACTTCGTCGACGGCTTGAGCAACCCCGAAGCGGTGCTGTTCCCGAATGTTCCCTACCTAAAAGACTTGCAGTTGCTGATGGCCGTGCCGCTGCTGATCATCCTGATCGCGGCATGGCAAGGCCTGGGGTCGTTCCTGGGCAACTATTACCTGGCCAAGGTCTCCCTCGGTCTGGTCCATGACCTGCGCGTCGAGCTGTTCAACAAATTGCTGGTTTTGCCCAACCGCTATTTCGACACCCATAACTCCGGGCACCTGATTTCGCGTATCACCTTTAACGTGACCATGGTCACCGGTGCTGCCACGGATGCCATCAAAGTGGTCATTCGCGAAGGCCTGACCGTGGTGTTCCTGTTTGCCTACCTGTTGTGGATGAACTGGCAACTGACCCTGGTGATGCTGGCGATCCTGCCGATCATCGCGATCATGGTCAGCAGCGCCAGCAAGAAATTCCGCAAGCAAAGCAAGAAGATCCAGGTGGCGATGGGCGACGTGACACACGTGGCGTCCGAAACCATTCAGGGCTATCGCGTGGTGCGCAGCTTCGGCGGTGAAAGCTATGAAGAGCGGCGCTTTGCCGAAGCCAGTCAGGGCAACACCGACAAGCAATTGCGCATGACCAAGACCGGCGCGGTCTACACGCCGATGCTGCAGTTGGTGATCTACACCGCCATGGCAGTGCTGATGTTCCTCGTGTTGTTCCTGCGCGGCGATGCCACCGCAGGTGACCTGGTGGCTTACATCACCGCCGCCGGCCTGTTGCCGAAACCGATTCGCCAGTTGTCGGAAGTCAGTTCGACCATCCAGAAAGGCGTCGCCGGTGCCGAAAGCATTTTCGAGCAACTGGACGTCGAGCCTGAGATCGACACCGGCACCGTCGAGCGCGATCGCGTCAGCGGTCACCTGGAAGTGCGTAACCTGAGCTTCACCTACCCAGGTACCGACCGTGAAGTGCTGAAGAACATCAGCTTCACCGCGGCGCCGGGGCAAATGATCGCGTTGGTGGGGCGTTCCGGCAGCGGCAAGTCGACCCTGGCCAGTCTGATTCCGCGTTTCTATCACCATGAAACCGGCGAAATCCTGCTCGATGACGTTGAAATCGAAGATTACCGTCTGCGTAATCTGCGTCGCCATGTGGCGCAAGTGACGCAGCATGTGACCCTGTTCAACGACTCCATCGCCAACAACATTGCCTACGGCGACCTCGCCGGTGCGCCGCGTGAAGACATCGAAAAGGCCGCCGCGGACGCTTATGCGATGGACTTCATCTCGCAAATGCCGCAAGGCCTGGACACTCAGGTCGGCGAAAACGGCGTGTTGCTGTCCGGTGGTCAGCGTCAGCGTCTGGCGATTGCCCGGGCCTTGTTGAAGAACGCACCGTTGCTGATTCTCGACGAGGCGACCTCGGCGCTCGATACCGAATCCGAGCGGCACATTCAGGCGGCGCTGGATCAGGTCATGAAAGGTCGCACCACGCTGGTGATCGCTCACCGCTTGTCGACCATCGAGAAGGCCGATCTGATCCTGGTCATGGACCATGGGGAAATTGTCGAGCGCGGCACACACGCCCAGCTTCTGGCGCAAAACGGCTACTACTCGCGCCTGCATGCGATGGGGCTCGATGCACCGGCAGAAAACATCGCCTGACCCGACGCGAGGGTGAGCCTGGCTCACCCTCGCGCTCATCGACGTGCAATGCGTCCGGTGAATTGTATCCAGACCTTTACCTTTCTTGACCAAACCTGAATAAATCTCGGCAACGCGCTTGTTAAGGTTCCTGAACGAACTTTGACTTCAATCGAGGGGGCCATCCCCTTCGCGCGGGTGCTGCAATGTTGCAACGTTATCTCTGGAAGCTGTTGCCCAAGGCGCAACGGCAATTCTTGCTGGGGCGTCTGTCGGTCGTGGACCGTCAGGTGGTCAATCGGTCGATGTCGGCCAACCTGTGTTATCCCCAGCCTTTCACACAGCGTTCCTGTCTGTTCATTCACGTCCCCAAATGCGCCGGGAGCAGCGTCTGTGCGGCGCTGTTCGATGGTTGGAGCCCGGGGCACTTGCCTTTGTACTGGTACGAACAGCAATTTCCCGAGCAGTTTGCCGGCAGTTTCAAGTTTGCTTTTGTTCGCGATCCGCTGGAAAGGGCGTACTCGGCCTACGCATTTCTGCGGGGCAACGAGCTGAGCCTGCGCGACCGGCCCGCGCAAAAACTGGTCAGCCACTACCGCGATTTCGACGATTTCGTCGCTCGCTGGCTGCACCCGGAAACGATCCAGCGGCAGCTGCATTTCGCTGCGCAAACAGATTTTCTCACCGATTCCTTCGGGCACCTGGCGCTGGATTTCATTGGCTATCAGGAGCATCTGGAGCGCGACTTTCAGCGGGTGTGCGAGCAGGTGGGCGACGCGGTACCGCTGCCGCACATCAACAGCTCGCAGCAGCGGCGCACGGCGCCTGCCCGTGACTTCTGCTCGGTGCGCACCCGCCGGTTGGTACGGCGGGTGTACCAGCGCGATTACGAGATGCTCGGTTATGAATGAGGCGCTGTCGATGTCAGTCCCCGGGATCAGGCCTTATGCGTTGTCGCTGTCGATCAACGACCGTGCCGCAATCAAATCGCAGCGGCCGCGCTGCCTCTGGCTGACGGGGTTGTCCGGCGCGGGCAAGTCAACGCTGGCCAATGCCCTTGAGCTGCAACTCAATGAGCTCGGGCGGCATACCTTTGTGCTCGATGGTGACAATCTGCGCGCCGGTCTGTGCCGTGACCTGGGGATGGGGGCTGAGTGTCGTCGGGAAAATATCCGGCGCATGGCCGAGGTGGCGAGGCTGATGGTCGATGCCGGCCTGATCGTGATTGTTGCGGCGATTTCGCCGTTTCGGGCCGAGCGTGAAGCGGCGCGGCGCCTGTTCGCCGAGGGCGATTTTATCGAGGTGTATGTGAGCACCTCGTTCGCGGTATGCGCGCAGCGCGACCCAAAAGGCTTGTACCGGGCGGCCCGGCAAGGACGGATCAAGGATTTCACGGGGATCGACAGTCCCTACGAGGCACCGTTGTGCGCCGAGTGTGAAATCGACACGCAAACGCTGGAGATGGCAGACGCTTGCCGGCGGTTATCGGGTTTATTGCTCAATAAATGAGCAATAAACCCTGCAAAATCATCCCGTTGCAGCCGTCACACAAGCCCACGCCAACCCTGTGTTAATATCCCGCCCCTGTTCATTCTGTATGTGGGTTGCTCCATGAAGTTGTCCATGCCGCGATTCGATCAAGCCCCTGTCTTGGTGGTCGGCGATGTCATGCTCGACCGTTACTGGCATGGTGGTACCTCACGGATTTCCCCTGAGGCGCCGGTACCCGTCGTCAAAGTCGAGCAAATCGAGGACCGCCCGGGCGGTGCCGCGAACGTTGCCCTGAACATTGCCGCCCTCGGCGCACCGGCCTCGCTGGTCGGCGTGACCGGCGACGATGAAGCCGCCGACAGCCTGGCCAACAGCCTCAAGGGCGCTGGCGTACGGGCGTTGTTCCAGCGCATCGCGCACCAGCCGACCATCGTCAAGCTGCGGGTCATGAGCCGTCACCAGCAACTGCTGCGTATCGACTTTGAAGAACCCTTCGCCACCGACGCGTTGGCGCTCAGCGAGCAAGTCGATGAACTGCTCGAAGGCATCAAGGTGCTGGTGCTGTCCGACTACGGCAAAGGCGCGTTGAGAAATCATCAAGTGCTGATCCAGGCCGCCCGTGCCCGTGGCATTCCGGTGCTGGCCGATCCCAAGGGCAAGGATTTCTCGATCTACCGGGGTGCGAGCCTGATCACTCCGAACCTCAGCGAATTCGAGACCATCGTTGGCGGTTGCGCCGATGAGCATGAACTCGTGAGCAAGGGCGCGCAGCTGATGCACGACCTCGACCTCGGCGCGTTGCTGGTGACCCGCGGCGAACACGGCATGACCCTGTTGCGCCCGGATCATCCGGCGTTGCACCTGCCGGCTCGGGCCCGTGAAGTGTTCGACGTGACCGGTGCCGGCGATACCGTGATTTCCACCCTGGCGGCGGCGATTGCCGCTGGCGAGGAATTGCCTCACGCCGTGGCCCTGGCCAACCTGGCGGCAGGCATCGTTGTCGGCAAGCTCGGTACGGCGGCCATCAGTGCCCCGGAACTGCGTCGCGCCATCCAGCGTGAAGAAGGTTCCGAGCGCGGTGTGCTGGGTCTTGAGCAGTTGTTGCTGGCGGTCGACGATGCGCGTGCGCATAAAGAGAAGATCGTCTTCACCAATGGCTGCTTCGACATCCTGCACGCCGGCCACGTGACGTATCTCGAACAGGCGCGCGCTCAAGGCGATCGTCTGATCGTTGCGGTCAACGACGATGCTTCGGTCAGCCGCCTGAAAGGGCCGGGTCGTCCGATCAACAGCGTCGACCGTCGCATGGCGGTACTTGCCGGTCTGGGTGCGGTGGATTGGGTGATCAGCTTCCCTGAAGGCACCCCGGAAAATCTGCTGCGCGAGGTCAAGCCGGACGTGCTGGTCAAGGGTGGGGACTACGGGATCGACCAGGTCGTCGGCGCGGACATCGTGACGGCGTATGGCGGAACGGTAAAAGTGCTGGGGCTGGTGGAAAACAGTTCCACGACCGCGATAGTCGAAAAAATCCGCAAGTCCGAGTGATACCAAACTTTTGTAGGAGCTGGCTTGCCAGCGATGGCCTCAAGGGCGCCGCGTTTACTCAGTAGACACGCGTCATCGTTAACGACCATCGCTGGCAAGCCAGCTCCTACAGGGTTAGGTGTACGCCTGCTGGGTTTTTAGGAACTGACCTTCTTGCGCGGCACGATCTTTTTCAGCAATTGCTTCGCCTTCCCGCGCAACCGCGCCAAACCGGAATCTTTCCCCGGCGGGTTCAAGCCTTGCTGGCGCACCCAATCCTTCCAGCGAATCCGCTCATCGCGCACCAGCCAGCCTTGCTGCTGGGCAAAACTCTCTGCCAGATACAACCCGCGCGTGCTCGCCGGGTAAAGGTGATCCTTTTTCAGGGTATACAACTCGGCCATCGGCTGGCCGTCCTGCAACGGCATCAGGTACAAGTCGGGACGCTTGCGGTCGAGGCGGGCCACCAGTTGATCGCCCTCCAGTCGTTCGTCGACATGAAACAGGCTCAGGGATTTGGCTTCCTTGGGCACGTCCAGGCGCAAGTCATAGATCAGTTGCAGCGACGCGGTCGGCAGGTGCACGTAGGCGCGCGGTCGTTCGATCAACTGCAGGTTGGCGCAGCGCACCGGCCGCGCCGAGCCGGATAGCGGCGTCAGCCGAAACGGCAACGCCTCGCGATAGTGCAGCGCGGCGGAGTAGGGCGCCGGCAGCCAGGTGTCGTTGAAACGCCCGCCGAGCCAGCCTTCCGGCGTTTCCAGCAGGCACTCTTCGGCAATCTCCTGGATGGCGGTGTGCAGCGGCAGGTTCAGTTCGTGGGCCGGCACGTAACCGGAGATCAGCTTGAGCACCACATCGCCACGGTCTTGCCGACGCTGACGTACCAACACCCAGTAATCGCGATTCTGCCAATGCAGGGTCAGGCGCACCGAAACCCCGAGATTGGCCAACTCCACGGCGAACCGTTCGCTGTCAGCCACCGTCACCGGGCGGCGACGTTGCAACGTCTGGGAAAAATTCAGCGGCATCCCGACGCTTTGATAACTCAGGCCTTCGGGAGTCGCTTCGACGAATAACGGCAGGGTCTTGAAGTTGCTCGGGTTCTTTCTAATGAGCGTACGCGGCATGTCGGCTCCTGCTTAAGGCCGCGTGGGGCGGCATCAGTTGCTACGTAGGACCTGGGCAACGGTCGCGACGTTGTGGGCGAGGTGCAGCGGATTGATGGTCCCGACAATAGCACTGGCCACACCCGGATGTTCAAACAACAACTCGAAACTGGCGCGCACCGGATCCACACCTGGACTCAGGCAGACGTGACCGCTGGCGAGGGCTTTTTTGACCAGGATGGCTTTGCCGTGATCAGCAGCATAGTCAATGACCGGCTTCTCGTTCCGTTCGTTCAGATTGTAGGTGACCATCGCGCAATCACCTTGTTCCAGAGCCTTCAAGCCACCTTCTACGGTTTTGCCGGAGAAACCATAGCCACGAATCTTGCCTTCGGCCTTGAGCGCGGCGAGGGTTGCGTAGACTTCGCTGTCGTTGAGGATCGCCAGGTCGTTGCCGTCGGAGTGCACCAGCACCAGATCGATAAAATCGGTTTCCAGACGTTGCAGGCTGCGTTCCACCGAGAGCCGGGTGTGCGCGGCGCTGAAATCGTGGCGGGACTGGCCGTCGGCAAACTCTTCGCCGACCTTGCTGACGATCACCCAGTCCTGGCGTTGACCGCGCAACAACGGGCCGAGTCGTTCTTCACTGCGACCATAGGCCGGGGCGGTGTCGATCAGGTTGATGCCCAGGTCGCGCGTGAGTTTGAGCAGCATGCGCGCTTCGTCATCGTCGGGGATCTGGAAACCGTTGGGGTATTTCACGCCTTGATCGCGACCGAGTTTGACGGTGCCCAAACCCAGGGGCGAAACCATCAGGCCGGTGCTGCCCAGCGGGCGATGCAGGTCGTGCAGGGTTGGCTGGCTCATGGCAGCAGTTGCTCCCAGGCCGGGACGCCCATCGGCGGCTTCGGCAACTCGGGCAGCGGCGCCGGATGGCTTGGCTGGATGCCGTCACGTTGCAATGAGCTGATGACGCGGTCGGCAAAGTCCGGCGCCAGCGCCAGTTTGGTCGGCCAGCCGACCAGCAAACGGCCTTCTTCGGCAAGGAAGGCGTTGTCCGGTCGCGTCAGGCCCGATTGCAGCGGCTCGGCGCGGTCCACGCGCAAGGTCGCCCATTGCGCGGTGCTCAAGTCGATCCATGGCAGCAATTGGCCGAGTTCTTTTTGCGCGGTGGCGATTTGCTCGGCCGGTTCGCGGGCAACCCCTTCGGCCTCGGCGATATCGCCACCCAGGTACCAGACCCATTGGCCATCGGCGGCCGGATGGGTGGTCACGGTGATGCGCGGCTTGGTACCGCCCCCCAGGCAATGGGCGTACAGCGGTTTGAGGCCGGGGCCTTTGGCGATGATCATGTGCAGCGGTCGACGTTGCATGGCGGGCTTGGTCAGCCCCAGGGCTTCGAGTAGCGCTGCCGTCCCGGCACCGGCGCTCAAGATGATGCGTTGGGCGCGGATTTCACGCTCGTCGACCTTCAGGCCGACCAGAACGCCAGCGTCCAGCAACGGCTCGATCGTCTTCCCGGCGAGCAAGCCATCACCGGCCAGGTCGGCGAGGCGCTGAATCAGGCTTGGCACGTCGATCACCAGTTCTGCCAGGCGATAGACCTTGCCCTTGAAACGTTTGTCTTGCAGGGCCGGCGGCAATTGGTCGCCCTTGACCTGGTCGACGCGGCCGCGCACGGCTTTACTGGCGAAGAAGCTGGTGAGGTTGCCGGCGATCGTGCCGGGGGACCAGAGGTAATGGGCTTCGGACAACAGGCGCACACCGGACAAATCCAGTTCACCGTCACCGGCCAGGGCTTCACGCCAGCGGCGCGGCATGTCGGCGATGGCTTCCGAGGCGCCGGTCAGGGCGCCATGCAGCGCGTACTTGGCGCCGCCGTGGATGATGCCTTGGGACTTCAGGCTCTGCCCGCCACCGAGGGTGGCGCTTTCCACCAACACGGTCGAAAAACCCTGGCGGCGCAGGCGCGCGTTCAGCCAGAGGCCGGCGACACCAGCGCCGACAATCAAAACGTCGGTGGAAATAACGGATGGCATGCAGCGACCTCAGTGTTCAAGACGAGGGCGCAGTATACAGACTCGAAGAATGGAGGTTTTGCTGGCAATCAATCCATAGCCAGACACAAATCCTGTGGGAGTGAGCCTGCTCGCGATGAGGGCGGTACATTCAGCAGAGATGTTGGCTGACATACCGCAATCGCGAGCAGGCTCGCTCCTACAATGGATCGTGTTTCAGGTCTTAGTGCCCGGCGGTTTTGGAGAAGAGCTGGATGACCACAACGCCAAGCACGATGAGCGCCATCCCGAGCATCGCCGGTACATCCAGCTTCTGCCCGTAGATAAACAGCGCCGCGACGCTGACCATCACGATCCCCATGCCGGCCCACACCGCGTACGCCACACCCACCGGCACGCTGCGCACCACCAGCGTCAGCATCCAGAAGGCAATGCCATAACCGACGATCACCAGAATCAGCGGCAACGGTGTGCTGAAGCCTTTGACCGCTTTCATCGAAACAGTGGCGATCACTTCGGCGCAGATGGCGATGGCCAGGTAGTAGTAAGCGGTCATGGGTGCATCCTCGTGTGAAGTGTTGCTTTATGAGGTCGGCATTTTAGAGGTTGCTCAGATGGGGTAAAGTCATTACCTATCTGTGCGGGAGATGGGTTGGCCATGAACATTCAATGGAATCTGGAGCAGTTGCGTTTGTTCGTCAGCGTTGCCGAGCAGCGATCGTTTTCCGCTGTGGCGCGGGACCAGCGCAAGGCGCAGTCGGCGGTCAGCAGTTCGATAGCGCTGTTGGAAGAAGACCTGGGTGTGAGCCTGTTCGACCGCAGCAGCGGTCGGCAGCCGAAACTCACTGAGGCCGGCAATGCGTTGCTGGATGAGGCGCGGGAAGTGCTGCGTCAATGCGAGCGCCTGAATGGCCGGGCGCTGGCAATGACGCGTGGGCAGGAAGCTCGCCTGCGCGTGGCTCAGGATGAGGCGATGCCGTATCAGCCGATCATTGAAAGTTTCGAAGCCCTGGCGGAACAGTTTCCCAGCCTTGAAGTGCAATTGACCAGTGCTGCCCAGGGCGATGTGGCGCGCAAACTGGTGGAGCGCCGGGCCGATCTCGGTCTGTTGTTTTATCACGATCAGATTCCCGAGGCGCTCGAACGTCGAGTGCTGGGCAGCGTCGAAATGGTCACGGTATGTGGCGTCGGGCATCCATTGGCAACGCAGGCTCCGGTCGATTGTCAGCAACTGGCGCAGCATCGGCAGTTGCTGATGTCGACCCAGTCCAGTGTGTATCCCGGCAGCGAGCCGGCCAGCCCGCAGGTCTGGCGGGCCGACAGTTTCTACGTGATGGCCGAATGGCTGGTGCGTGGCCTAGGCTGGGCCTGGTTGCCACGGCACGTGGTGCAGTATCCGGCGTATCAGGGGTTGATGGTCGAACTGGCCAGCGAATGGACGCCGCCGGCGTTGGTGGTGGAGCTGGTCTGGCGCCGCGATGAACCGCTCGGCCCGGCAGCCCGTTGGCTGGCGGAACGTTTTGCCGTGCACTTGCAGGCGATCGGCGAAAAAACCGATAAACTCCGCCGCCATGAATAGAACTCTCTACACCGCGCTGTTTTATCTGGGGCTGCCACTGGTAGCGATTCGGCTGTGGCTGCGCTCGCGCAAGGCACCGGCGTATGCCAAACGCATCGGCGAGCGGTTCTCGCTCGGGCTGCCGGCGATGAAGCCAGGCGGCATCTGGGTGCACGCGGTGTCCGTGGGCGAGAGCATTGCCGCAGCGCCGATGATTCGCGCGTTGCTGCAACGTTATCCCGCGCTGCCGATCACCGTGACCTGCATGACGCCGACGGGCTCCGAACGCATCCACGCCTTGTTCGCCAACGAGCCGCGCATCCAGCACTGCTATTTGCCTTACGACCTGCCATGCGCGGCGGCGCGGTTTCTTGATCGGGTCCGGCCAACACTGGCGGTGATCATGGAAACCGAGCTCTGGCCCAACCACATTCACCAATGCGCCAAACGCGGGATTCCTGTGGCGCTGGCCAACGCACGACTGTCCGAGCGTTCCGCCAAAGGCTATGGCCGCTTCGGTAAATTGACTCAGCCGATGCTCGCCGAAATGAGCCTGTTCGCCGTGCAGACCGAAGCCGAGGCCCAGCGCTTCCGCGATTTGGGCGCCCGTGCGGAAACGGTTGAAGTGACCGGTTCGATCAAGTTCGACCTGACCATCGACCCGCAACTGCTCCAGCGTGCGACCGAGTTGCGTGGGCAATGGCGGGCGCAGGAACGTCCGGTGTGGATCGCCGCCAGCACTCACGACGGTGAAGATGAAGTGGTGTTGGCGGCGCATCGTCAACTGCTCGACAGTCATCCTGATACGTTGCTGATTCTGGTGCCGCGCCATCCGGAGCGTTTCAACGCGGTGTTCGAGCTTTGCAAGCAACAAGGTTTCGCCACAGTACGTCGTTCCTCCGGCGAGCCGGTCACCGCCGATACGTCGGTGTTGCTCGGCGACACCATGGGCGAGTTGCTGTTTTTGTATGCCCTGGCCGACAGCGCTTTTGTCGGCGGCAGTCTGGTGCCGAACGGTGGCCATAACTTGCTGGAACCCGCCGCGCTGGCGAAACCGGTGCTCAGTGGGCCGCACCTGTTCAACTTCCTCGAAATCGCCGCGCAGTTGCGCAGTGCCGGGGCATTGCAGGAAGTGGAAGATGCCGAGGGTTTGGCGCTGGCGGTGCAGCGGCTGTTCGAATTGCCGCGCGATGCGCAGCGAATGGCAGACGCGGGGCTGAAAGTGATGCGCACCAATCAGGGCGCGTTGCAGCGGTTGCTGGATGGGTTGGATCGATTGATCAATCGCTGACTTGTAGGAGCCAGCTTGCTGGCGATGGCGTCTTCGGAGCCGCCATCACCCGCCCATTACTGCCCCGGTTTTGCCTTTAACTGCTCAGCCGCAGCCTTGGCCAGGTCCGGTGGCAGGAAGTCCTTGTCCGGGTTGTAGTCAGCCTTGAGATAGCGCTTGAGGTCCTGCAAATCCCCCGGGTTCAGCGTGCCGGCGGCTTGCTTCAGGCGCAGGTTGTCGAGGATGTAGTCGTAGCGGGTGTTGTTGTAATTGCGCACCGAGGTGTACAGCTGACGCTGCGCGTCGAGCACATCGACGATGTTGCGCGTGCCCACCTGATAACCGATTTCGGTCGCTTCCACCGCGCTCTGGTTGGAGATGATCGACTGCTTGCGCGCCTGCACCTGCTCGACATCGGTGTTCACCGCGCGGTGCAGGTTGCGGGTGTTTTCCACCACTTGCCGACGCAGGCCTTCACGCTGTTGTTCGGTCTGATCCAGGCGCGAGTACGATTCGCGAACCTGCGAACTGGTCAGCCCGCCGCTGTAGATCGGGATGTTCAATTGCAGCGCCAGCGTACGTTGCTCGACGGGGCCACCATACGGCTGGCCGAAGCCGTTCGGGTTGCTGAAGCCCAAGGCATCGTTGTCGCCTTTCTCATACTTGGCCACCGCATCCACCGTTGGTGCGTGGCCGGCCTTGCGCTGCTTCAGGGTTTCTTCGGCGGCGCTGACCGCGTAGTTGCTGGCCAGCAGATTCAGGTTCTGTTTGGCGGCGGTGTCGACCCAGGCCTTGGCGTCGTTCGGCGCCGGCGGCAGGATCGGCAAGGTGTGAACGATGCCCTGAATCGAGTTGTACTGACGGTTGGTCAGGGTGATCAACGCTTCAAACGCATCATCCACCTGACGCTGCGCAACGATCCGGTTGGCCCGTGCGGTGTCGTAACTGGCTTGCGATTGCAGCACGTCGGTCTTGTCCGACAGGCCGACATCGAAGCGTTCGTTGGACTGGTCGAGCTGACGCTTGAATGCCGCTTCCTCAGCCTTGGTCGAGGCCAGGTTGTCCTGGCTGCGCAGCACGTTGAAGTAGTCCTCGGCGGTTTGCAGGATCAGGTTCTGCTCGGTCGCCGAGAGTTGCAGGGCGGCTTGTTCATTGACGTCCTTGGCGGCCTGGTACTGGAACCAGCGATCGGCACGAAACAAAGGCTGAGCCAACGTTGCCTGATAGGAATTGGCGCTACGGTTGGCAACGGACGACGGTTGATCGATATCGGTGCGCACGTTGGCCAACTGGGCGCCACCGGAAATATTCGGCAGCAAGCCGGCGCGCGCCTGGGGCACGACTTCTTTCTGCGCGCCGTATTGGGCGCGGGCGGCGGCCAGGTCGGCGTTGTTGTCCACCGCTTCCTGGTAGACGCTGACCAGATCGGTCTTGGTCGATAAGGGCGCTTCTGCTGCCCAGGCCATTCCATTGGAAGCACAAGACACGGCAAGGGCCAGTGAGAGTTTGCGCAGCATGAGGCCATCCCTAAAAATTACACTGATAATTTGAGCGCCAAAGGTACGGCGCAGCCCACTCAGCGTCAATGCGCGACATGGCCGTTGCGAGTGTAGTTGCGCATACGTGCGGCAACAATCGTCTGATTGCGCCATTCATCATGGTGTTTACTGCGGTGTTGGCGTTCTTTGTCAGTTGTGTCTAGACTGGCCGGGTTCTTGTCGGGGTGCCTTGCTATGAGGCTGAGATCGAATAATTTCGGATCCCGTTGAACCTGATCAGGTTAGCGCCTGCGTAGGGAACAAGATTTCTCGTCACCCGGCGAGTCCTCTTGTGCTTCGTCCGGGATGTTGTTCGACAATCGAACACCCCTCGAGCACTGAGCACAGCACTGCTGGTTTTCCCAGCGCCCGTGCGTCCATTCGATTACAGGTTCGCTCCGACAAAAATCCACTGCCTGGATGTGTTCGGAGAGCCCGTGATGACGATAAAACCAAAAAACATAACGAACCTGAGTGACTCGGCCCAAGTCGATCAACAATCGGTTCAACCGTTTACCCGCTCGCAAAAAATCTACGTTCAGGGCTCCCGCCCGGACATCCTCGTGCCGATGCGCGAAATCAGCCTCGATGTGACCCCGACCGACTTCGGCGGTGAGATCAACGCGCCGGTTGTCGTGTACGACACCTCGGGTCCGTACACCGACCCCAACGTGATCATCGACGTGCGCAAAGGCTTGGCCGACATCCGCTCGCCGTGGATCGAAGCCCGTGGCGACACCGAGCGTCTGCCCGGCCTCAGCTCGAACTTCGGCAAGGAACGCCTCGCCGATCCGGAGCTGACCAAGCTGCGATTCGCTCACGTGAACAACCCGCGCCGCGCCAAGGCCGGTGGCAACGTCACGCAAATGCACTACGCGCGTCAGGGCATCATCACGCCCGAGATGGAATTCGTCGCCATCCGCGAAAACATGAAGCTTGAAGTCGCCCGTGCCGCTGGCCTGCTGGATCAGCAACACGCCGGCCACAGCTTCGGCGCCAGCGTGCCGAAAATCATCACCCCCGAATTCGTTCGTGAAGAGATCGCTCGCGGTCGCGCGATCATCCCGGCCAACATCAACCACACCGAACTGGAACCGATGATCATCGGCCGTAACTTCCTGGTGAAGATCAACGGCAACATCGGCAACAGCGCACTGGGTTCGTCCATCGAAGAAGAAGTGGCGAAACTGACCTGGGGCATTCGCTGGGGCGCGGACAACATCATGGACTTGTCCACCGGCAAGCACATTCATGAAACCCGCGAGTGGATCATCCGCAACTCGCCAGTGCCGATCGGCACCGTGCCGATTTATCAGGCGCTGGAAAAAGTCGGCGGCGCTGCCGAAGACCTGACCTGGGAGCTGTTCCGCGACACGCTGATCGAACAGGCCGAACAGGGCGTCGATTACTTCACCATCCACGCCGGCGTGCTGCTGCGCTACGTGCCGCTGACCGCCAAACGTGTGACCGGCATCGTTTCCCGTGGCGGTTCGATCATGGCCAAGTGGTGCCTGGCGCACCACAAAGAAAACTTCGCCTACACGCATTTCGAAGAGATCTGCGAAATCATGAAGGCCTACGACGTCAGCTTCTCGCTGGGCGACGGCCTGCGTCCGGGCTCGATTGCCGACGCCAACGACGCCGCGCAATTCGGTGAGCTGGAAACCCTCGGCGAGCTGACCAAGATCGCGTGGAAGCACGACGTGCAAACCATGATCGAAGGCCCGGGCCACGTGCCGATGCAGTTGATCAAAGAGAACATGGACAAGCAGCTCGAGTGCTGCGACGAGGCGCCGTTCTACACCCTCGGCCCGCTGACCACTGACATCGCGCCAGGCTACGACCACATCACCTCGGGTATCGGTGCGGCGATGATCGGCTGGTTCGGTTGCGCGATGCTCTGCTACGTGACGCCGAAGGAACACTTGGGCCTGCCGAACAAGGATGACGTGAAGACCGGGATCATCACTTACAAGATCGCCGCACATGCCGCCGATCTGGCGAAGGGACACCCGGGCGCGCAGATTCGCGACAATGCCTTGAGCAAGGCGCGATTCGAGTTCCGTTGGGAAGACCAGTTCAACCTGGGCCTCGATCCGGACACCGCACGTTCGTATCACGATGAGACGTTGCCGAAGGATTCGGCCAAGGTCGCGCATTTCTGTTCGATGTGCGGGCCGAAATTCTGCTCGATGAAAATCACCCAGGAAGTCCGCGAATACGCGGCCAACCAGCGGATCGAGACCGTCGACGCCGAAGTCGCCCGGGGATTGGCGGAACAGGCAGAGCGGTTCAAGCAGGAAGGCAGTCAGCTGTACAAGAAGGTTTGATCTGATCCGCAGCGTCAGTGCTTCTTGACTGGCGCATACCCTGTAGGAGCGAGGCTTGCCCGCGAAGGCGTTTTACC